>CAXUBD010000208.1:0-5137 GCA_964249225.1 uncultured Verrucomicrobiota bacterium
GTGCCGGCGGATAAACCTGGATTTTATCCGCGATAATTATCACGGAAGGTTTTTTACAATTGCGCGGGTTGAGTCCGAGATTGCCCACGCCGCGCGTCACGACGAGGCGGATGTAGCCGTCGCGGATTTTATTCACGCGACACGTTTCCACCGTCGCCTTCATCAAGGCCGCGTGCGACAGGGGAATTTCCAGCAGAATTGCTTTTGCAGAATAAAACAACCGGTCAATGTGTTCCTTCAATTTGAACACGCGGCCGTTGTAGGCGCGGATGCCTTCAAAAATGCCGTCGCCGTAAAGCAAACCGTGATCGAACACGGAGATTTTTGCGTCGCGCTCGCCGAGATATTTGCCATCAATGAAAATTTTCATGCGAAATCGGGCGTCAACGTATTTCAAAAGCGGAAGTGAAGCAAACGTGAATTTGGAATTTGCGTGACAGCGAAGAAATGTCGTTTATATTTGCCGACCTTTTGCGACCCTATGGTCTAGCGGTTAGGACACCTCCCTTTCACGGAGGTAGCCCGGGTTCGATTCCCGGTAGGGTCGCCAGTTTTCTCACGTATATTTCGGTTGCGGTTTGCAATGATGGCAAACTGATTTGTGCGTTTTGCATTTGTCTTCTCATTGAAACCAAGCTGGAAACCTAGAGATAAATGGTGTTGACGCCGACGCGGAGTGGCACCATTTGTGCAAACTGATTAATCGCGGATGAACCCAAAAACAAAAAGCAGATTATGAAAATCAAACCATTACTTACGGCAACTCTGGCCGTCGCAACTTTGGCGACCGGATGCAAACAATCAAATCCAGCAACTGAAAATGAGATCAATAATGATACCAATTCTCTTTCGGTCACCCAACAGTTGCAAAACGTAAAAGACGTCGCCACCAACGTATGGCAAAAAACAAAGGATACGACGACTAATGCGTGGGCGGACCTTAAGGACTCCCTGCAGTCCACCAAGGATTATTCTTACGACCAAAAGGACGCGTTTGTGGCCAGCGCCAGCGCCGATCTCGCCGCGTTGGACCAGAAAATAAAAAATTTCTCGGACAAAGCCGATGCCGCGAGTGATTCCGCCAAGGCCGATGCGCAGGCCAAGCTTCAGGATCTGCGCGACAAGCGCGCCGTGCTGGACAAAAAATTGGACGACTTGAAAAATTCGGCCGAGGCGAACTGGAATGACGCGAAGACCGGCTTCGAAAATTCTTACGAAGACGCGAAGAATTCACTCAAACAAGCATGGCAATGGCTTTCCGACAAGAGTTCGTGAATCCCGGATAAAATCCTGCACCACCAAACGGCGGGCGCGAATTGGATAAAACCAGCGCGCCCGCTCTTTTTTTTAATAATTGTCTTCCGATGGCGAAGGGAATGGCCAGTTAAACCGCTCATCCGTTTTAAAAACTTCCTGCTACGTCCTTGCGTCACCGCGCGCTTGCATTGAAACTATCCGCGATGGACTGGCTCGAACACATTTCCCATTTCTGGCCGCACCTGGTCGCGGGCTTTGATTTTCTGGCTGCGCTGCTCGCCTCGATCCACGCCCTGCTCCACAAACGCGATTCCCGCGCCGCGACTCTCTGGCTCGGACTTATTTGGCATCTCTCCCTGATCAGTGCAATCCTTTCGTTCTCGCTGGGCGTCCACCGCATCCGCCGCCGCGCCATCACGCTCGGCGTCCGCAACACCATCACCCGCACGACGCCGGAAAATCTGGGTGAGCCGGAACACGCTGGCGCGGAACATCTAAAAATGCTTGCGCGCGTCGTCGGTCACGTCGTCGAACGTCCCTCATGCCCGGCAATAAAATCCAGCCGCTCGTCAACGGCGACGAGGCCTTTCCGCCGATGCTCGCGGCGATTGAAGCCGCCAAAAAATCCATCGCGCTCACGACCTATATTTTTGATAACGACAAAAGCGGAAATCAATTTGTCGCCGCGCTTAAAGCGGCGGTCCAACGCCGCGTCGAAGTGCGTGTACTCATTGACGCCGCCGGCACGCGCTACTCATGGCCGCCCATCACCCACAAATTGAAGCACGCGGAAATCCCGTTCGCAAAATTTCTGCCCGCTTCCATCTTCACCCCGTGGCGCGTCGCGACCATCAATCTCCGCAACCACCGCAAAGTTCTCGTCGTGGACGGCCAGATCGCCTTCACGGGCGGCATGAACATCCGGCACGGAAATGTTCTGGGCGACCAGCCGAAAAGTCCCGTCCAGGATTTGCACTTTCGCGTCGAGGGGCCGGTCGTGACCCGCTTGCAGGAAGCGTTTGCGAACGACTGGGCGTTCAGCGCCCGCGAAATTCTCGACGGCGAAAATGGTTTCCTGAATTGCCGGAACGCGGCAACGTCATCGCGCGCGTCATCACCGACGGGCCGGACGCGGACTTTGACAAATTGCGCTGGACGCTGCTTGCCGCGCTGGCCGAGGCGGAAACGTCCGTGCAAATCCTCACGCCGTATTTTTTGCCGGACAACGCCATTGTCACCGCGCTGAATCTTGCCGCCGTGCGCGGCGTGCGCGTGGACATCATCCTGCCCGCGAAAAATAATCTGCCGCCGGTGCAATGGGCGTCGCGCGCGATGTGGTGGCAGGTGCTCGAACGCGGCTGCCACATCTGGCTCACACCGCCGCCGTTCGATCATTCCAAGCTGATGATCGTGGACGGCCACTGGGTTTTGCTCGGCTCGGCGAACTGGGACGCGCGCAGCTTGCGTTTGAATTTTGAATTGAACGTCGAGTGCTACGGCCGCGAGTTCGCACAGGAAATGGAAAAAGTCCTCGCGAAAAAAATCTCCGCCGCGCGCGAAGTCACTTTGGCCGAGGTGGACCGGCGTTCGCTGCCCGGAAAATTGCGCGACGCGATCGCGCGTTTGTTCTCACCTTATTTGTGATTTTGAAAGAAAAGGCGCCATGTAATTGCCCGCGCCTTCCATCATCGCCGCGCCTAGCGGAGTCAGCATGCCATGCTCACGAACAGTCTTGAATCCCCTGGCAAAAAGACCGGCATTCTCCGCAAGATCATTTTTGGCCTTCTCCAATTGTTCGCCCGAAAGCACGCCGCTTTGAATCAGCCGGTTCACGGCCCGGTGCATCCGCGCCAGAACGAAAGTGGCGTGATAAATCCCTTCCATGGGCCGCGGATCAATCCGCAACGGCGAAGCGTAAAGGGCGTCGGGCGGATTTTCCACCAGCGGCTCGGCGGCGCAAAGGCCAAAGAGCAGATCGTGCGCGCTTTCGTGCGCGAGCATCTGCACCATGCCGACCGCGCCATCGCGGCGGTTGGCGTTGATCATGATTCCGCCCCAGAGCATGAAGGCGGAAGCGCCGTCGAAAGTCATGGCCTTCGGATCTTCAGTTCCGCAGGCCAGAATGATTTCCAAAACCAGCGCGCGGATTTCGGCGGCCAAATCGGGATCGCCCTGATCCATCAAAGCGAAGGCGTCTTTGATTTGTGCGCGGCAACTGGCGGAGGCTTGGGCCGTCGGCGGAAAAATTTCAAAAGATGCCGTGGCGTCCGTCTCGATAAATCGCCGATAGCGCCCGCCAGCAGCGGTGGTTTTGGGATCAGGCAACTCGGTGATGAGCGGTCCGCCGGGATGCGGGGGCAAATGAATCAGCTCGGAAAGTTGCCGCGAACCTTCTGCAAGATTGTCTTCCTCAATGGCGATGACGGCGTCGTGATAAAAACAAAAAGCCTGCGGCGAGATGGCGTGGGTTTCGAGTTGAATCAAAAACTGGCCGAGCCGTTCGGCGGAAAGTCCAAGTTGATCGCCCGCCTGTTCGGTGATGTAACGCAAGCTGTCGGCGAGACCTGAGCGCATCCGCTGGCTGAGAAAGCGAATCCGCTCCGCGCTGGGTTCAAACGCGAACAGATTTTCGGGAGTTGAAACCGTGGCAACTCCCGCAACAGTGGAATTCATCGGTGCAAAAAAGTCCAGCCGGCGATGCCGGATGAACTTTGGCTGGCGTATGAAAGGCTTGCGCCTTAAGTCGGCAAATCAAGCCGGCTTGGAACCGATCGTTCTGCTGGCAATAATCGGGTGATCATTCTTTGAACCGACCGTTTTGGTCGCGATGACCGGAGCGGTGGTTTTCGAACCTACGGTTTTTGAGCCGATGGCGGGCTTGGCGAATTCCTTTTTTAATGCGGTTTTGCCGGAACCGGGCTGGCTGAAACCGAAGAGTTTGTTCCGATCGAGTTTGACAGGTTTAGTTGTAGATTTCATTCGCACACTTTTTTACCATAGGCGGAAAAGATGTCAAGATTGTGATGCAAATTATTAAATTATTTTCCGTCCGCCGCGAATTTCCCGCCGAACTTTCATGATCCGGTTCCTGCAAACCCGCGGACACCGCTACACGTTGAAGAAAGTCCGCCGCGACCGCGCCGCGCCGCGCATCTCGCTGATGAACTACGACGCGTTGCTGCGTTCGCGCTGGCTGCGGCGCGGCACGTATGTTTTCACCGACGTGGACCGGCTCGGTTTTTGGGACCTCGAACTGGCGAGTCATTTATATCTTCAATTGCAGAACGCCGGCGTCCGCGTGTTGAACAATCCCGCAACGGTGAAAACCCGTTACCCGCTGCTGCGCGCTTTGCACGCGGCGGGGCTGAATGATTTCAACGCCTATCGCGTGCATGAACTCGGCGATCACGTCCGCTTCCCCGTCTTCGTCCGAAAAATCCACGGCCACCGCGAACCGGTGAGCGGCCTGCTCCAGTCGCGCGAAGCATTGGAAAAAATTATTCAAGTTGCGGTCGCAGCGGGGACGCCTGAAGAAAATCTGCTCATCATCGAATTCGCCGCCGAACCGGTGCGGACCGGATTGTTCCGCAAGCTCGCCGCGTTTCGCATCGGCGATTTGATTGTGCCGCACAGTTCTGTCCACGACACGAACTGGCTGGTAAAATACGGTAAGCTCGGCATCGCCACCGAAGAATTATACCGCGAGGAACTGGAATTTCTGCAGACAAATCCCTTCGCCGATCATTTGAAAAAAGTTTTTGACCTCGCCAACATCCAATACGGCCGCGCGGATTTTGGCATCTATCGCGGGCGCATCCAGATTTTCGAGATCAACACCAACCCGCACGTCGCGCCCGGAGACAAACACCCCTCGCCCATC
>CAXUBD010000209.1:0-2167 GCA_964249225.1 uncultured Verrucomicrobiota bacterium
CCGAACAGTTCAAGATCGTGAACGTGGAGAACAACGAAGAACTGGCGAGCGTCGGCGCTTGAAGCAATTCTGAAAACACAAACCGCCTCGCGGGAAACCGCGGGGCGGTTTTGTTTTTGCCCTTGCGCTTTATACGCCATTGGCGTAGTCTGTTGCGGTGATCTTTGTCGAGACACCAACCTTCACCAAGCGCGTGTTGCGTCTGCTGGACGATGAAAGTTACGCCGCGTTGCAAACGCATCTGGCGAAGCATCCTGACGACGGCAATGTTATTCGCGGCGGTGGTGGCTTAAGGAAAATCCGTTGGGCGGGGAAAGGACACGGCAAACGCCGGTGTGCGGGTGATTTATTATTGGTGGATCGGCAAGGATCGGATTTCGATGCTGTTCATCTATCCGAAAAATGAAATGGACGACTTGAGCGCGGAACAATTGAAACTGCTCCGGCAGGCACTGGAGATTTGAATTATGAAAAAAGAGCATTTTGACGAACTGCTGCAAAGCGTGAAGGAAGCCGCCGCCATCGAACGCGGCAAGGCGAAGCCTTCCCGCACATTTGAGGTGAAGACCGCCAACGACGTGGCGCGCGTGCGCAATCGTCTGGGTTTGTCGCAAAATAAATTCGCGCGGTTGCTGGGCATCAGCGAGAACACGCTGCAAAATTGGGAACAAGGACGCCGCAAACCCGCCGGTGCGGCGAAAGTTTTGCTGAAAGTAGCCGCGCGCCATCCGCAGATGATTTTAGAAGCGGCTTGAAGCAATTCTGAAAACATAAAACGCCTCGCGGGGCGTTTTTATTTCAGGAAATGTTCAGTTTGCGACTAAATTTTTGGCTTTATTTCGGTAATATCGCCACAGCGCGATGCACAGCAAAACAGCCCCAACAATTGCTGTGCATAATGGATATGCTATCGGGTAAAAAATCGAAGGCCACACTTCGAGGACATTTGAATAGAAGCCGATTTCATCTGGGTAAACTAAACGAACGAAAAACGTGCGCTCAACAGGATTGGTTCGGGCCGAATGCGGAAAAACTTCTTCACTAACTGTGCCTGTCTCGGAAACGCGAAGAATCCGATACCAATCTTCGTCGTGGTCAATAAACCGTTGAGCGATCAAAAATTCCTCTCCCTTTTTTTCTTTGTCATCAAGGCGACCGATGAATATCCAGTGCCAATAGCGATTTAGGCTGTCGTTCGATTCTGGACGAATCCCAACATCGTGAGGCCACGAAAAATCTTTTCCATCTATCAAAATCTTTACTCTTCCTAGACGCTCTTTGAATCCCCAAGGCTGAATGACTTTGACCGAAGCATCTGATGGCAAAGCGTCATCCGCAAGCGAGATGGAATGACCTTTCCAATTTGGGCTGAGATTGAAATATTCACCTTCGACATGAAGACGGTTGTAAACTCTATTGCCGACTGACAATTCGAGTCCCATCATCGCGATTGTGTATAGCGATGGAAGAAGTAGTGCCAAAGCAATTGTAAGCAAGATTTTCATTTTCTTTAGCCAACAGAATAAATCTTACTTTGACTGTAATCAAAGTTTCCCCTTCGTGCTTGGCAACTGGCCGGCGATGCGCGGGTCGTGCCGGCGCGCGGCGTCCACCGCGCGCGCGAACGCCTTGAACAGCGCCTCGACGATGTGATGCGGCTCGTCGCCGTAAAGCAGTTCGAGGTGCAGATTGCAGCGCGCCTCGTTCGCGAAGCTCTGGAAAAATTCGCGCGCGAGTCCGAACCGGAACGCGCTCGAAACGTCCTGGTTTTTTTCCGTATCGGAAATTTTCTTCTGCGAAAATTTGTCCAGTCCGCGCCAGACCAAATGCGGCCGTCCGCTGAAATCCACGACGCAGCGCGCGAGACATTCATCCATCGGCACGAACGCTTCGCCGGTGAACGGATTTTTCGGATGAAAGCCAGCGCCGTAGCGCCGGATTCCTTTTTTATCGCCGAGCGCGATTGCGAACGCTTGGCCGAGCGCGATGCCGCAATCTTCGACGGTGTGGTGCGCGTCCACTTCCAGATCGCCGTTGCAAACGAGTTTCAAATCCACCGTCGCATGCTTGGCGAACAACGTAAGCATGTGGTCGAAAAATGGAATGCCGGTTTTGACGGAAGATTTGCCCTTGCCGTCGAGATTGAGGCGGACGGAAATTTTGGTTT
>CAXUBD010000209.1:2177-5122 GCA_964249225.1 uncultured Verrucomicrobiota bacterium
AATGGCGCGCGAAAAACAAAGCGCAATTGTCGGCGTTCAGTAGAGCGGTTTGAGGGCGGGGGCGAGTTGCGCGGTCAATTTCGCTTTTATTTGATCGATGTTTTTTTGCAACGTGTCGGGCGCGACCGAGATTTTTTGGGCGGCCTGATACCAGTCCAGGGCTTGCGGCCAGTTGCCGGCGGTATTTTCGAGCGCGCCGAGATGGGTGGTGATCTGCTCGAAGATGAGTTTGTTTTCGTCTTGGTCCCGGGAATCCAGTCCGCGCCAGTAGCGCGCGGCGAGCTGCCAGACTCCGCGCGCGCGGGCGTCGTCATGATAACTTTCCTGGTAGAGCCGGACGAGTTCGAACAGGATTTCGGAGCTGCGGGGATTGTTGCGGAGGCCTTCGCGCAAGACTTGGTCGGCTTCATTGGTCTGGTGCATGCGCCGCAGCCAGTAGGCGGTGACGGTGTAGGTCTGGACATTGTCGGGGTCGAGCTTGGCGGAAAGTTTGAGCCATGGCAAAATTTCGCGCACGTTTTCGCTGGTGCTCAAGTCATCGGTAGGACCACCTTCGTCGAGGTGCGTATGGCGGTTAGGGATGAAATGACGGCCGAAGGCATCAATCCAGTCACGCGGCGCGCCCATGAAGCTAGTTTCTTCGCCCTGGTTTTTGCTGTTGACGGCGCCGGTGTCCTCGGCCACATGCGGCGTCTGGAAGGCGGAGTTGTTGTCGAAAATGGTCGGATAAAACCCGCTGTGATAATAAGCGTCGGCCTTGACAAAAAAACTGTTCGCGAACATCCGGCGGCTGTCGCCGAGCAGGAGGCTGAAAAAGGCGTTTGACTGGTGGCGACGGTTTTCGATGGCCTGAAACCGCGGCTGCAAATCGGCGGCGACGCCGAAGCATAAAATGAACAGCGCGAGCAGCAGCAAAAAAAATGTGCGCGGTGAATTCATTTTTTCAATTCACGGCTTTACGGCGGAAAACCAGGCAGGCGGCGACAAGAAAAACCGTCGTGTAAGCCAGCAGATAAAGGGCGTCGAGGCCGATGAATTTCCATTCAATCAACGGCCAGTCGTGGACGATGAGGTTCCGCATTTCAAACGGCACTTCAACGTGCGGAATGGCAAAATAAAACGCGTAAATGATCGAGCGCAACGGTTCGTGCAGCGACAGCGCGACGGTGTCGAGGTATCGGCCGATCGCCATGATGGTCGCGATGATGACAAAACAAATCGTGGAATTGGACGACGGCGCGGCAAAAACGAGGGAGCCGAGCAACGAGAGCGCGACGACCACGCCGAGCATGATCCAGTGCAAGAACGCGGCCTGAAAATAATTCAGCAGCGGCCACGCGTGTTCGCGGCTCGCGGCGAGCGCGCCGAAGAAAAGGTAAAAGCAGATCAGCACCAGACCGCAGGCGAGCCAGCAACCAAGAAATTTCCCAAAAATCAATTGCGTCCGGCTCAACGGTTTGGCGAGCAGCGGGAGCAAGGTGCGGTTTTCCCGTTCCTGCGGAATCTGCCGGGCGGTCGTGGTGATGGCGATGACGAGCGACGAAATCCAGATGAGCAGCAGGCACAGTTCCTTGAGGTAGCGGACGATTTGCTTGTCGTTGAAAATGTTGACGGACGCCATGACCAGGCAGATGAGGCCGGTGAGGATGAACAGGACGTAAAAATCCTTCCGGCGATACAGTTCCTTGATGACGATGCCGGCGACGGCGAAAATATTTTTCATGGCGCGGTTTGCGGTTGGTAGCCGACGATGTCCAAAAATGCTTTTTCGAGATTGCCGTGGTGTTGCCGGGTGATGTCGCCGACGCTTCCGACCACCTTCAATTCACCCTGATGGATGATGGCGACGCGGTCACAAACAGTTTCGACCTCGCCGAGTTCATGGGACGAAAAGAAAACGGTTTTACCTTCGCTTTTCAGGCGCTCGATGATTTCACGGACTTTCATGCGGCCCAACGGATCGAGGCCGCTGGTCGGTTCGTCGAGAATCAGCAAATCGGGATTATTGATGAGCGCCTGCGCGAGGCCGACGCGCTGTTGCATGCCCTTGGAATAGGATTTAATCGGTCGTTTGCGCGCGTGTTCGAGTTCGACGAGCTTGAGCAACTGGTCAATGCGTTTGTCCGCTTCACCGCGCGCGATGCCAAAAATTTTTGCGTAGAAACGGAGCAGTTCCTCGGCGGTGAGAAATTTGTAGTAGTAAGTCAACTCCGGCAAATAGCCGATGCGCTGGCGCGCGATGGGCTGACGCACGTCAATGCCGAAAAGATACGCTGCGCCGCTGGTGGGCGGGACGAAACCGAGCAAGACGTTCATCGTGGTGGTTTTGCCCGCACCGTTGGGGCCGAGGAAGCCGAAAACCTCGCCGGCGTTCACTTGGAGGTCGAGGCCGTGCAGCGCGATTTTTTTCGTTTGGCGTAATTCACGGTTGCTGAATTCGACGCGCAACTTTTCGGTTTTTAAAATAACACTCATCCGTTAAGGCAAAAGTCTTGATGAACCGCCCTTGTCCTAATTGAAAAGGAAGTGTGAGTCAACTGCGACGGTGGCAATTGCCGATCATTTTTTAAGAAAGGATTCCTGCCAGGCCTGATGTTTTTTATAAAGCAGCAGCCGCATTTTCAGCGGCTCCAGGTTTTTCATCTGCGCGGCGGCGGCAAGGTCGAGTGCGTTTTGGGCGCAAGCCTGCGCGTTGGTAAAATCGCCGTTCGCAGCCAACGCCATGCCGAGAATGTCGAAGACCGTCGGCTGGTCGCCGCCGCTCAAAAGGTTCGCCTTGGTGGCGAGCACGAGCGCGGCCCGGCCATCGCGCGCGGCGGCGTTTTGATTCGCGGCGAGATAATGCGCGGCGGTGGCGAGAATCTGAAAATTGTCCGGCTCGATCCGCAGCGCGGCGCGCAATTCATCCACTTCCTCCTCGGGCCGGCCACGGTGGCGCTCGGCGT
>CAXUBD010000210.1:0-5113 GCA_964249225.1 uncultured Verrucomicrobiota bacterium
AACTGGAGCCGTTGAATCTCTACAACGAAATGGCCCGCAGCCGGACTTTTTTCGCTCGGCTCCTGATCAGTTTCTGATGATTATTCCCGGTAAAAGTTTCAACTGTGACCTCGCTCAATGCCAGGTGATCTGCAAAATTATCGGCTGACCGTTGGTCGGCGGCGGCGGAGTGCTTTTGACAAAAATAAATAATTGATAGCTGTTCGAACTCGTCGCCGGGAAAGTCACCGTGTTGGTTGCGCACCAATTGGCGAAATCACTTTTACGCGTGACACAGGCAACGGAAACATACGGCGCAGGAAAGCCCGAGGCATCCGTGAGCGTGCCATTAGTTGTGTTTGCCGGCGGCGTGATCCAAAACGTGCCCATACTGTTCGTCATCTTGGCAAAGCCGGTAACAGTCCCGGGGCAGCCTGATCCAGGGGCGGAGTGCAGTGTGAAAGGAATGCTCTGCGTAAGCGGGTCCGCCCAAACAGCGCATGCCATTAGGCCGGTGAATGCCAGAGTGGTCAAAAGATATCCAAGGTTCCATTTTGTATTTTTAGCCATAGGTTTTGATTCGTTTTCTGCGCCCGTCTTTCTGGCCGACGATGCATTTTACCCGCCCGGTAAGTCAGTTGTCCCCAGAGTGGACAAACCGCCCGATTTTGTTCTTCCGTCGTTGATTGTAAAGCGAAAATCTCAAAGCAAAAAAACACTGTTCCTGTCCGCCACCTGCCCTACACTGCGCGCACGCGATCGTGAAGGTCAAGGCCATCAGGGATAATTTCTTGAAAGCTGCGCCGGGTATGGCGTTGACGGTGCTTTGCGGCCTGATCTTGTGGCAATCGCCGCTCGGCGATGCCTGGGTCAATGCCAGCTACGATTATCTTTTCTACTTCGGCTCGCCCGCCGTCACGAACAACGTCGTCCTCATCCTGATGGACAACGCGGCGTTCGATCAATTTCACCAGACACGCGGCCAGCCATGGGATCGCGCGTTGCACGCCAAATTATTGAACCGGCTGGCCGACGACGGTTGCGATCTCGTGGCGTTCGATTCTTTTTTCTCCGAACGGCGCGATCCGGTGACGGACGGCGCGCTGTCAAATGCGATGCACCGCCAAAAAAATATCGTGCTGATGGCCGAGCAGGCGCAAGTGACGCATCCGACTCTGGCCGGTGTGCAACCGACTTTGCCAGCGGAACTGTTTCTCAATGCGGGGAGAACCAACTGGGGCGTGGCGTGGCTCGACCCGGATCTGGATTCCATCGTGCGCCGTCACTGGCCGTTTCCCTCGCCCGGACCTTATCCCAACCTGCCTTGGATAGTCGCGCGTCTCACCGGTGCAAAGTTGGACGAATTTCCGCAAGAACGCTGGTTGCGCTATTATGGTGTTAATACTGGATGGACGCGCATGAGCTATCGGTTCGCACTGACCCAGCCGACGAATTATTTCCACAACAAAATCGTTTTCATCGGCACGCAACCAAAAACCTCTTTACCCGATTCCGAACCGGACGAATTCAGCATTCCCTACACGCGCTGGACGGACGAATCCAGCGGCGGCGTGGAGATTTTGATTACCGAATTTCTGAATCTCGCGAACGCCGATTGGCTGCGGCGGCCGGCCGCGTGGATTGAATTTTTGCTGTTCATCGCCGCCGGCATATTCCTCGTCAGCGGCTTTGGCGCGATGCGCCCGCTTGCGGCCTGCCTTGTCGCATTCGTGATTGCCGCAGCCATTTCCATCGGTGCGATCTCTTGGAGCTATTTCACGAACTACTGGTTTCCGTGGCTTATCATCGCCGGCGCACAAGTGCCGTGCGCGCTGGCGTGGACGGTGGGAATCAAAATGCGGCGGGCATGGAAAACCGCCACGATTGTCCGAGTCGCCGGAGCCGGCGCAAACCAGCCGCTGCCGGACGCGCCCGGTTATGAATTGATCCATCCGCCGTTCGGCGAAGGCGCCTATGGAAAAGTCTGGCTCGCAAAAAATCAAGCCGGCCAATGGCGCGCACTCAAAGCCGTTTATCTCGCCAACTTCGATGAAAACACCGATCCTTACGAACGCGAATTCAAGGGCATCAGCCGTTACCAGCCGTTTTCCGACCAACATCCCGGATTGTTACGCGTGGATTTTGTCAGCGAAAAAAAATCCGGATATTTTTATTATGTCATGGAACTCGGCGATCCGTTGACCCCCGGCTGGGAACGCGAGCCCGCCACTTACAAACCTCGCGACCTCACGAGCGAACGCGCGCGTTCCCCGGCCCGCCGCCTGCCGGTGCCCGAATGCGTCCGCATCGGCCTCGCTCTGACCGACGCGCTGGATTTCCTGCATCGGCAGGGACTCACGCATCGCGATATCAAGCCGCAGAATATTATTTTCGTGAACGGCCAGCCCAAGCTCGCGGATCTCGGACTAATCGCTGAAATCCGTCCGCCTGATCAACTGAAAACCTACGTCGGCACGCCCGGTTATATGCCGCCGCCGCCCGAACCGCCCGGCACGCCGCAGGCCGACCTTTACGCCTTGGGCATGGTGCTCTATGTCCTCGCCACCGGACGCAACGCCGCCTTTTTCCCGGAGATCGCCACCACCCTGGTTGACACCACCGAACCATTGGATTTTTTCCCGCTGAACAACATCATTCTCAAAGCCTGCCAGCCCGATCTGCAAGAACGCTACGCTTCCGCCGCCGAGATGCACAATGCGCTGCTGAAATTGCAGAAAAAATAAACGCGACAATCGCAGTTGGTGGAATCCAAAAGTCTACGCCGCCTTTAAAAAAGCGGACGTGATAAACGGGAAATTTTTTATTGTGGCTTGCGGGAACGTTCGCCCCGCCAAAATTTGAAATCACACTGCAAAACAATTTTAAAATTTGAAATCCAGCGACATTCCCAGGCCGCCGTCGTATTCATGATAAGCGGGCGTATTGGGATCATCCGTTTGCTTGCGGTTGTAGTTGAAGAAGGCGCGCAGGCTCACGTTCTTGTTGAAATAATACGCCAGCGTGAGGCCGACGGTGTGCAGATAATCATTGCGGTCGGAAGTCAGCAATGTGTTTTCCTGATAGTTCGAATATTGGAAACGATAGTAGGGCTGGAGAACCAAGTGGCGCGTCATCTGCCAGCTGAAGGTGAACGTGATCGCGTCGTCAAAACGATCATTGACGTCGGAGCGAATTCCGTCAACCGGAGGCACCTGCGTAAAATGATAATCAATCTGATCGCTGATCGAGAAAAGCATTTTGTCGTTGATCGCGAAAACGCGCTGCACGCCGAGCGTCGGCATGAGTTCGCTGTACGTCTGGTCGTAGGCGGACTGGTTCACGAGGCGCGTGTAATTCAAACCGGCGCCGAACTGCCATTTGCCGAGCGTATATTTGCCGTTGAGGAAAAATGTTTGCGCCTCGAAATCAAACGGCGACATCGCGCTGTTTTCATAATCATACCATTGGCTGGCCACACCCACGGTGGGCGCGAATTTGCCCGGCCCCAGCGCGATGGGCGGTGGCGCAAACAGCGCCTGGATGGTGTTCACAAAAATCACGCTGTGGATTTTATTCAGGCTGCTGTCGAAATTCGCGTTGTCGGTATAGAAAACCTGGCTGTCGAGCAGCACGTCAAAATAAACCGGGCGCGGATTGAGTCGGAGGATGCGCTGCGGGCCGACATCCGTGTTCTCGCCGGAATATAATTCCGGCGCGTTCGTGCCAGCGGTCAGGCCGGGCAGGATTGTCTGCTGCTGCTCCAACTGGCGGGTGTTTTCCAATTGCTGCACGGCGGCAGGTTGCGCGTGCGAGGAAAAAGCGCAGATAAAAATCAGCGTAAAAACGGCGGCGGTTCGATTGATGGTCATGAAAATAATTTTCAAACACTCAAATAAACAAGCAAATTCAAGAACCACCTGGCTTTGCCGAAAGTGTCATTTGTGTCCCGGGAATCGTACCTGTAAATCCTTCTGATAGATTTAGAGGATTTCCGTTGTAAGAATTGCCGCCGAAGTTATTGATATATCCATTCAAAGACGCCCCGTTCGGCAATACATTGTGCCATAGTCCGTTATCACTTTGGATAGAGACAATACCACTAAAGCGGTCGTTGAAAAGATTGATGGTATGAGCAACCATGTTTAGGACCGCAAGTGCGGTGAAATCCATATTATTCACGCTGATCACGTTGGGAGCCGTGAGATTCGCCGTGTTCACCGCAAAAGTAGCTCCGGTTCCATCCAGCAAAATGCCGTCGCCGGAATTGATGGTGAGATAGCCGGTGTGAACCGAGGTGTTCTGCACCGTCACCGACCCGGAACCGGACTGCAAGGAAACGGAACCGGCGGTGAGGGTCGCGCCATCCACCGTGGCGTCCGTTTTCGCCGACAAAAAGATTTCACTGCCGCTGCTGATGGCCGAACCGCCGGAAATGGAAACCGAGCCGCCGAAGGAAGTGATGATATCGGAAGCACCGCTTTGCAATGTCAGCGCATCCAGATTGACGTTGCCGCCGGAAGAGGTCACATACACGGCGGCGCCATTATTGATGAGGCTCGCCGAGGAAATGTTGACGCCCGCATCGCCCGAAAAAATCGCGTCGCCAACGCCACTCACGGCCGGCAAAACTTGGCTGGCGGAAAGGCCAGAATCCACGCCGCTCAATTTGGCGGCAACGGTTGCCCCGGCGGAATCGCCTTCTATGTTCAAATGGCCGGAAGCATGGATCAAACGTCCGCCGCTCACGGTGAGGTCCGAGCCGGAAGTCAGTCCCAAATCACCTACATTATTTTGCAGGCTGATTCCGTTCAGCGCCAGCGCGCCCGGCGCGGACAGTTCAAAATCGGCGACGTCGGCTTCGACGGCGATGTTGGGCGCGATGGAAATCTGGTTGCCGGCGATAAGGAAAAGGCTGTCGCTGGGGGACAATCCGGCGAACGTCACCGGGCCGGCGAGGTTCAAATTGTTCGCCGCCACAAAATCAAATTCATGTTTGCCGGCGTAGGGACTCAAGTCCACCGTCAGCGAAGCGAGCTTCGCGGCGGGTGTGTTGAAGGAAATGTTGCGCGCGGCGAATCCAGTGAAAGTCCGGCTGCCAAAAAACTTGCTGTCCGGCAGCGTGAACGACGGGTTT
>CAXUBD010000211.1:0-2448 GCA_964249225.1 uncultured Verrucomicrobiota bacterium
CGCCGGCCAGGCTGGTTGGTTTTCCCATTCTCAACGCCGGCCAGAATAAAACCAGCACGCCAGCCACGGCCAGCAGCGCGGCGCTGTAACGTCGCACGCTCGCCCAGGTGCGGCGCGGACGTTCCTCGGCCAGCAGCGCCCACACCGGCGACGCGCCGAGGTATAGCGCAACGTGCGACGCCGAGGTCAGCCGCAGCGCCCAATTAAACATGATCGTGTAAGCCGCGAGGCTCAAACCGCCGCGCAGCCACAATTGCCGCCGCAATTCGGGCGTGAGCTTTTTAGATTCGCCCAGCCATCTGGTCAAACGCAGCACGGCCAGCAGGATGAATCCCGCCGAAACAAAACGCAGGCTGCCCGTGAAAACCGGCGGCCAGCTGCCGACCAGCCATTTCGTTCCGGCGTTGTTGCCGCCCCATAAAGTAACGACACAGAGCAAACTGCCGGCGATGGCGGCGTTGTTTTTCTTTGGCGGCACGCGCCGAGTAAGCCAATCGGCACGGTGATTGCCAATGAAATTCATGAAAAATGCGCGCGCCGGTTTTCCGTTCCCGGCGGGATTTTTCGCGGATAAAATTTTGTTTGCTGAAATTCGCGGGACTGATTAGTTTCGCGGCACGTCGGCAACACGCCGGTGCCAGGCAGCGAATTAAGGAAGAATCCAGCACTATGAAAAAACCGCTCACAGGCGCAGAATTGAATGAATTGGTCGCAGGCTTGAATAAATTAGCCCGCAATTTATGGTGGTGCTGGGATCAGGAGGCGCAAGATTTGTTTTACCAGCTCTCGCCGCGCGGCTGGCAGGGTCTTTATCACAATCCCGTCGCCGTTCTGCGCGAGGTTTCGGAATACGAACTGCGCGTGCATTTGCAGGAATCGGACTTTGCCGACCAAGTGCGCTCGGTGCTGCAAGATTTTCATAATTATCTCAACGACAAAAATACGTGGTGCCACCAGAACGCGCCCCAGTTGCACAAAAATCCCGTCGCCTATTTTTCCGCCGAATTTGGTTTTCACGAATCGCTGCCGATTTCGGCGGGCGGTCTCGGCATTCTCGCGGGCGACCACGCCAAATCCGCGAGCGATCTTGGTTTGGGTTTCGTCGGCATCGGTTTGTTTTATCGCGAAGGTTATTTTCAACAGGCGATTGATTCCAACAACTGGCAGACGGAATATTACAATCCGCTTGATCCACATAACATGCCGCTCGAACCGGTGATGGACGCGGATGGCGGTCGTTTGATTTCGCGTGTGGAAATCGGGATGAACGTCGTGGATTTTCAAGTATGGCGCGTGAACGTGGGCCGCGCGCCGGTTTATCTGCTCGACACCAACCTGCCGCAGAACGAACAGCATTTCCGCGACTTGACCGCGCGCGTTTATGGCGGCGACAGCACGACGCGCATCATGCAGGAAACGTTGCTCGGCGTCGGCGGCGTGCGTTTGCTGCGGCTGCTTGGCATCGAACCTTCGCTCTTCCACATGAACGAAGGCCACGCCGCGTTTCTGACGCTGGAACTGATCCGCGAAAAAATGGCGGCGGGAATAAAATATTCCGACGCGCTGGTGAAGACCAAGGCCGAATGCCATTTCACCACGCACACGCCGGTCGAGGCCGGTCACGACCGTTTCAGCGCGGACTTGATGCGCTTCGCGATGCAACGCTATTTGAGCCAGTTGCCCGTGCCGTTTGATGACGTCATGGCGCTGGGCCGCGTGCATTCCGAAAACAACAGCGAAACGTTTTGCATGACCGTCCTCGCGCTGAAACTTTCGCGCGACGCGAATGCCGTGAGCCAGTTGCACGGCGAAGTCAGCCGCGAAATGTGGCAATCGCTTTATCCCGGCACGCCCGTCGAAAAAGTTCCCATCGGCTACATCACCAACGGCATTCACCTGCTCGGCTGGATGAAAGGTTCCGCGCGCCAGTTCTGGCGGAAAAAATTGACGACCGACGGCAACGGCGAAGCGGCGTTCTTCCGCGAAAAATTCGGCGCCGACTGGGCTTCGGCGGTTCACTCGACGGAATTTTGGGACAAAATGGGCGACCCGAACTTTGTTTCCGACGAGGAACTCTGGGCTTTGCGCTACAAACTGCGCCGCGAACTGATTGAATTTGCCCGCCGCCGTTTGCTGCTGCAAAACCAGCGCGTCACGCCCGGCGATTACATCCGCTTCGATCATCTGCTGAATCCCGACGCACTGACCATCGGCTTCGCGCGCCGCTTCGCCACTTACAAACGCGCGCCGCTGATTTTCCAACAGTTCGACAACATCCTGAAACTCGTCAAGGACAAGCAGCGCCCCATTCAATTTATTTTTGCCGGCAAAGCCCATCCGCGCGACGACGACGGCAAACGTTTCATCCAGCAAATAATTCATTTGAGCAAGAACAGCGAACTCGCCGGCTACCTCGACCCCATCGAAGCCGACCTCAACATCATGGGC
>CAXUBD010000211.1:2488-2931 GCA_964249225.1 uncultured Verrucomicrobiota bacterium
ACAGGATCGCGTGGACAGCGCGAACCTTTACAAAACATTGACCGAACAAGTCGTGCCGATGTTCTTCAACCGCGACCCGCAGGGCTTGCCGCGCGAATGGATCAAACGCATCCGCCGCTCCATGACCACGCTCGTGCCGCAATTCACCACCGACCGCATGGTCAAGGAATACACGACGAAGTATTACGCGCCGAAATAACGCCGCAGAATTAATTCCACAATCCCACGTTTGCTTCATAATGGATGTGAAGAACTCCTTCCAGCGCCGGAGCAACTTCCGTGATTCGCTATAGTTCCGGCCATTTCACCGGCGCGCATGAACAAATGGACGATTTTTTGGCCCATCCGCCGGATTATTTGTAGCATCCGCCGCATTTGTTGAAGCAACCGCCGGATTATTTGGAGCATAGGCCGGATTATTTGGGACAACCGCCCGATTTTTT
>CAXUBD010000211.1:2941-3956 GCA_964249225.1 uncultured Verrucomicrobiota bacterium
TTCTAAACCGCCTGATTATTACTTGCATCCGCCCGATTATTTGGAGCAATTCCCGGAAATTCTGAACCAAACGCCGGATTATTCTGAGCATCCGCCGGATGTTTGGGCCATCCGCCCGATTATTTGGAATAACCGCCGGATTATTTGAAGCATCCGCCCGATCTTTTATGACATCTGCCGGATATTTTGGAACAACTGCCAGATTAAAAATGACAACCCACGGATTTTTTATGCCATTTTAGGGCGCAAAACCGTTGCCACGCCGCCCAATGTTCCAAGGCAAGACATTCCCTGTCATCCGCCTGACTTATTTTCAGACATTTTGCGGGATTTTTAAAGCCCGTAGGGCTGGCATATTTGTAGCCACCAAGACAAATGAATTTAACCTCCGTTCAGGAGCGACATATCCGGCATATACATTTCCATGATATGCCGCCCCGACGGGGTTGGGGACGAACGCCGCCGCCAAATTATTTGCGATGGACGTTTGGGCGAACTGCGTGACCCGAATCTTTGACAATAGCCCAGCCGTTTAAGGCTGGGTAATGCGTCAACCAAATGAAAAAGTCCCGCTAGGGACGGCAGAAAAATTGGTGGCCGTCTGCAAAAAGACCTTTCGTCCCGGACGGGACTTTGGGAAAATTGCCGGCACCAAATCCCAGCCATAAATGACTGGGCTATTTTCGAGTTGTCCCGTTGGGACGAATGTTAAATGTAGCCGCCGATGTGAATCGGCTCGTTATTTTGCGGGCGGTTTTTTTGGATGGAGCGGACTCACGTCCGCTGCTACGCACGTAATTTCCGGTTGGCCCGTTGGGACGAACGCCGCCGCTAAAAATCATTTTGCGATGGACGTTTGGGGGAGCGCGCCCTCGCGTGTGGTTTCCAGCGCCCCCCGCTGGAAATATCGGGCGGGCGGAAAGGGGTTCGACGAGGGCGTCGAACCCCAGCCGGGGCGTCTGTGCTCCCATTCGGGACGGATTTGTTTTGGGACTGTGGGTGACCGTGCACCATC
>CAXUBD010000211.1:4031-5052 GCA_964249225.1 uncultured Verrucomicrobiota bacterium
GGTCTAGCTTATTTCCCGGTTAATCTCGTGGGAACGAACGCCGCAACAACAGGAGTTTGGGTTTGGCCAACAAATCGGAGGTGGATTGAAAACTCAAATGGAATTGCCGCTGCAGAATTGTGCCGGCTATGCCGATTTGTCTTGTAACCAAGATTCCCGGGATAGACCATTCATGCGATCAGAGAGGTAAATCAAAATCATTCATTTATGAAACATTTAGCGCGGGTTTTTTTTGCGCAGGTCGCATTCCTTTTATTATTGGTCGCGGCGTCTTCCGCCATGGCCACTATTCGCACCGTTACCACTCTTGCCGACGACGGCGGCGCGAGCACGTTGCGGACTTTGATTGGTGCTTCGTTTGATGGTGACACAATCAATTTCTCCGTCAGTGGCACCATCGCACTCACCAATGGCGAACTATCGATTCAGCATAGCATAAATATTGTGGGCCCGAATGCCCCAGGAATAACCGTCAGCGGCAACAATGCCACTACCGTTTTCGACATCCTTGCAGGGTCGTCATCCTCAATGTTCAATTTGACCATCGCGAATGGATATGACGCCGTTAATAACCTGGGTGGCGGAATCCTTAACAGAGGCACGTTAATAGTTCAGAGCTGCTCTTTTGTCCATAATGTAGAAGCTAGTACTAGCCTTTCAGACGGCGGCGGTATTTTTAACCTAGGCACGCTGACCGGAATCGATTGCACTTTCTTCGGAAATTCAGCTGGGGACTATGGTGGTGGAATCTACAATTATCACAACTGCACCTTGAATAACTGCACTGTTGTGAGCAACTCGGTCGGTAATATTGGTGGCGGCATCTATAACGATACTGGCACTGTGCTGACGATCCGTAACACGATCATAGCCGGCAACAGCAGTTCTGCGGTTGGGCCTGACATTTCAGCCTATGCCGGAGCATTCACAAGCCAAGGACATAATTTTGTTGGCAACACCAACGGCAGCAGCGGATGGGTAGCCAGCGACTTTCTCAACGGCAATCCTCTGCTTGGACCGC
>CAXUBD010000212.1:0-3277 GCA_964249225.1 uncultured Verrucomicrobiota bacterium
CGTTTTCCCAGATGCCCTGCACCTTGTTGGTGTCGAAATAATTGATGCCGACGTAAAAGTAAAGCGGGACGATGGGAACTTCGTCGCGGACCAAAATCGTTTCCGCCTGCTGAAAAAATGTTTCCCGTTTCTTTAAATCAGTTTCCTCGTTCGCGGCGTGGACGAGTCCGTCATAATTCGTATTGCCCCAGCCGGTCTCGTTGTTGCCGTCGCCGGTGACGAACATTCCCAGAAACGTGTTCGCGTCGTTGTAATCGCCGATCCAGCTGGAGCGCGAGAGCTGGAAATCGAGCCGCGATTGCCTGCCCCAACAAACCTGCGTCTCGACCTGGCGCAATTCCATCGAGATGCCGAGTTCGTCGCGCCACATCTGCTGGAGTTCGATGGCGATGCTCTCGTGGATTTTTCCACCGCCTCCGGCGGCGGCGTTGAACAGATATTCAAACCTTGGAAAGTTTTTGCCGCCGGGATAACCGGCCTCGGCGAGAAGTTTGCGCGCCCGCACCGGATCGTAACCAAGGCCGTCGGGTGAATTGTAATTTTGCGTGCCGTTCGGAACCAGATGCGTCGTGGTGACCTCACCGGCGCGGGTGATTTTTTTTACGATGCGCTCCTTATCCACCGCCAGCGCCAGCGCCTTGCGGACGCGCGGATCGTCAAACGGTTTATGCGTGGTGTTGAAACGGAAAAAATAAGTTCCAAGATAAGTGAACGAATGGAAATCCGGCCGCTTCAGCAGCACGTCCATCAATTCGGAAGGGATGAGTTCCTTGTCCCACACGATGTCCGCCTGGCCGCGTTCGTAAAGGTTCAGCGCCGTGTTCGGCGAACCGACCGGCAGCAGGTCAATGATCTCCGACTGCGTGTTCGTCGCGTCCCAGTAAAGCGGATTTTTTTTCAGCCGGATTTTGTCGTTGAGCCGCCACGAGACGAGTTCATACGCGCCATTCACCGGCAGCGGTTTGGCCATCAGCCAACGATCGCCGTATTTCTCAATCGTCTGCTGCGGCACGACGTAAAGCGTCGGGAACGCGCAGAGGTCGAGAAAAAATGCCGTCGGCGAATTCAATTCGACGCGCACGGTGAATTTGTCGAGTGCGTGCACGCCGACGAACGACGAGTCGCTGATTTTTCCGGTGTTGAAATCTTCCGCATTCTTCAAGTAATAAAGTTGACCCGCGTAACGCGAAGCTGTTTTCGGATCGAGCGCGCGCAGCCACGAATAGACGACGTCCGCCGACGTGATCGGTTCGCCGGTGGACCAAACGAGATTTGTTCGCAGATGAAACGTGTAGATTTTCCCGTCCCGCGAAATTTCCCAGCTTTCGGCCAGTCCGGGAACGGCGCGCGACGCCACCGGTTCCAGCCGCGTCAATCCTTCAAACATTCCGGAAACAACGCGCATGTCGGCCTGCGCGACAATGACGACCGGGTCGAGCGATTCCGGCTCGACGTTGTTGATGATGGTCAAATCCGCCGGCGACTCGTGGCGACTGCAACCGGAAATTAAAAAAACGGCGGCGATGAAAAAAGAAAAACGCGCCCGCGAAAAAATCCGGCGGGCGCGTTTTAAAATGGCCATCGCGTTACTTTGCTTGCGCTGGCGCGTTCGTGCCCGTGATGATCGGCAACGTCAGCAATTGGTTCGTCGGCGCCAACGCTGCGGGTTGCGAATTGACCGGCGGAGGCGCGACGATCGCCGGGGACATCTGCTGTTGTTGCACTTGTTTGGTGAAGTTCGACGCATCGGCATTGCCGTGCAATCTGTTTTCCAGATAACCCAGGAACATGGCCAGGGCAAAAAAAACGATCGCCGCGTATTTGGTGATCTTGGTCAGTGCGTTGCCGGAACCTGCGCCGAACAACGCGTCCGCCGCCCCGCCGCCAAACGCCAGTCCGGCGCCCGCGTCTTTCTTCGGCAATTGGATCAGCACGAGCAGGATCAACAGCAGACAGTTGATGACCAAAACGAATGTCAGGATTCCAGCAAAAAAACTCATGTCCAATCCTATATTGAATTCTTGATGATGTCAGCAAAACTTCTTGCTTCCAGCGAAGCGCCGCCCACGAGCGCGCCATCCACGTCCGGCTGGCTCATCAGTTCCTTGGCGTTCGCCGGCTTCACGCTGCCGCCGTATTGGATGCGGACTTTTCTGGCAACGGTTTCGTCAAAGGTTTTCACCAGCAATGCGCGAATGAAAGCATGCGCGTCCTGCGCCTGTTTCGTCGTCGCGGTCTTGCCCGTGCCGATGGCCCAGACAGGTTCGTAAGCAATGATCGTTTCCGTCATTTGATCTTTCGTCAGACCGGCGAGGCTGCCACGCACCTGCGTTTCCAGAACTTTTTCCATCTGCCCGCCTTCGCGCTCCGCCAAAGTTTCGCCGACGCAGATAATCGGTTTCAAACTTGCCGCGTGTGCCGCGAGAGCTTTTTTGGCGATGAGCGCGTCGGATTCTTTTTGAAATTGACGCCGTTCGCTGTGGCCGAGAATGACGTAACGCACGGAAAATTCCTTCAACATCCCCGCGCAAATTTCGCCGGTGAACGCGCCGAAATTATTTTCGCTCATGTTCTGCGCGCCGAGGCGGATGTTTTGCGATTCAAGGATCGCCTTGGAAACCGATTCGAGCGCGGTGAACGGCGGGCACACGACGATGTCCACTTCCTTCACCGCCGCGAGGTCGCGCGTGAGGTCGTCTATCAACGACAACGCCTCGGCGACGGTCTTGTTCGACTTCCAATTTCCGGCAATAATCAGTTTTCGTTCTTTGTTCATTTTTTAATTGGCCACATAGTCGCAGAGAACACAGAGGAAATTTCATACATAACTCTGTGACCTCTGTGTCTCTGTGGCAAAAAATTATTTCTCCGAAAGCGCCGCGACGCCCGGCAATTCCGCGCCTTCCAAAAATTCCAAACTCGCGCCGCCACCGGTGCTCATGAAAGTCACCTTGTCGCCGAGGCCGGCCTTGTTCAACGCCTTCACGCTGTCGCCGCCGCCGATGATGCTTTTCGCGCCGTTCTTTTGCGTCGCGTCCACGACGGCCTGTGCAACGGCGTTTGTTCCCGCCGCAAAGCGTGCGTCTTCAAACATTCCCATCGGGCCGTTCCACAAAATTGTTTTGGCGCTCTGAATAATTTTTACGTAGTTCGCCGTCGTTTCCGGTCCGATGCTGAAACCTTCCGCGTCGTCGGGAATATCGCCGCTCACCGTGCGAATGTTCGTGAGATCAAAAACTGGTTTGCCTTTTTTGTTTAATTTGCCTGTGTCCACCGG
>CAXUBD010000212.1:3287-4755 GCA_964249225.1 uncultured Verrucomicrobiota bacterium
GGGACCCGGCAAGTCCGTGGAAGTGCCGCTGCTGACCAACGGCACCACGCTTTCCAGCAAGGCCATCAACGTCGACCTGGACATCACCGACCAAACCGCCGACCTCGATGCCGCCGGTACGCCGCAACCGATCAAGGTGCGCGTGCTGGCCAGCGCGATCGTGTCCGTCGGCAATTGAAAATTCACTTTGAGCTTCTTCGCTTTTTCTTCCGCCGCGAGCGCCGTGCCTTTGTGATCGGGTTCGATGAGCGATTTTCCGGTTTTCACGCCGTGCGCCAGTTTGAAAGTGTAAGCCATCGCACCGCCGATCAAAATCGTATCCGCCTTTTCGAGCAAACGATCAATCACTTTAATTTTGTCGGAAACTTTTGCGCCGCCGAGAATGACGACAAACGGGCGTGCCGGTTTTTCCAATTCATCGCCGAGGAATTTCAATTCCCGTTCCATTAACAAACCAGCGGCGGCTTTGCCACCGCGCTTGGTGACAACGCGTGCGATGCCTTCGGTCGAGGCGTGTGCGCGATGCGCCGCGCCGAACGCGTCGTTGACATAAATGTCCGCGAGCTTCGCCAGTTTTTCCGCGAACGCCGGGTCGTTGGCTTCTTCTTCGTTGTAATAACGGACGTTTTCGAGCAGCGCGACTTGTCCATCTTTCAATGAGGCCACAACTTTTTCCGCGTGTTCGCCAATGCAATCGTCCGCGAATTCGACCGGCTGGCCGAGCAGTTCGTGCAGTTTGAAAGCGACCGGGCGCAATGACATGGAAGCTTCGCGTTTGCCTTTGGGACGACCGAGATGCGCGGCGAGAATTATTTTCGCGCCCTTCTCGATGAGGAATTTCAAGGTCGGCAATGTTTCCTTGATGCGCGTTTCGTCATTGATGACCATTTTGCCGTCGCGTTCTTCCATCGGCACGTTGTAATCCACGCGCATGAAAACGCGCTTGCCGCGCACGTCCAAATCTCGAACTGTAAGTTTAGCCATAATTAAATGAGCGCGGAGCGTAGCTTGCTGGACAACCTCGCGCCAGTTTTTTCTGTCCGCTTCCTGCGTTTCGCCAACTTGTCGAAAGTTTCACACCGCCAGCCGAGCCAATGTTTTTTATTCCGCGCCAAATTTATAGAGGATCGTATTTTTGTAAGTTTGGCCGGGCTTCAGCTCGGTTGTCGGAAAATCTGGATGGTTCGGTGAATCGGGAAAATGCTGCGGCTCCAGGCAGAAGGCTTCGCGGAACTGGTAAGTCCGGTCGCCTTTGCCGGTGAGGGTGCCATCGAGGAAGTTGCCGGTGTAAAACTGCAATCCCGGCGCGGTGGTCCACACAGATAACGTGCGCCCGCTCACCGGTTCATAAACGCGCGCCGCCAGCGAAAGTTCGTCCGCCGCTTTGTTCAGAACCCAGTTGTGGTCGTAGCCGTTGGCGAATTTTATCTGGTCGTCGTTCGTTTCATTGATGCGGGCGCACGTTATC
>CAXUBD010000212.1:4765-5029 GCA_964249225.1 uncultured Verrucomicrobiota bacterium
ATGGCCGTCGGCGGGCGAAAATCAAAAGGCCTTCCCGGCACCGGCCGCAATTCGCCGGTGGGAATAAGCGTGTGGCGCACCGGCGTGAATTTATCTGCGTTGATATGAACGCGGTGATCCAGCACGTCGCCGCGCCCGCGCAGGTTGAAATAGGAATGATGCGTGAGGTTGCAAACGGTGTCCTGATCGCTCGTCGCGGTGAAATCCAGGCGCAACGCACCGTCTTCCGTGAGCGTGTAAATCGCCGTGACAAAAAGATTGCCC
>CAXUBD010000213.1:0-5012 GCA_964249225.1 uncultured Verrucomicrobiota bacterium
AAATAATGGGCGACCGCGTGGGCCTGCATCCGATGATCATCATCATCGCCGTGATCGCCGGTGCCACGTTGTTTGGCGGATTGATCGGCGGCATTCTGGCGATTCCCTTTGCGGCCACCCTGCGCGTCGTGATGCTCCGATATGTCTGGATAAAGCGGAAACCGGACTAACGCTGCGCCAGCAATTCACGAACATCCACCGCGTCCATTCCGGCGGAACGGATCGCCTGCATTCCTAAATCCGTGTCTTCGTAAGCGCGGCAGAATTTCGGGTCCACGCCGATGCGTCGCGCGGCTTCAAGAAAAATATCCGGCGCGGGTTTTTGCTTCTGCACCATTTCACTCGTCACCACGGCGTCGAACAGATGCCGGATTTTCAAATGCTCCAGCACGCCGACGATGATCGGCTGCGTGCCGCCGGACGCGACGGCCATCGGAATTTTTCCGTAGTTCGCCCGCGCAATTTCCACAACGGCGTGAATCGGCTCGACTTCGGCCATCAGCGGCAGATAGACGTTTTCTTTTTCGTGCGCGGCTTCAATGTGGTCAAGCGTGAGGCCTTGTTCCTTGGCGAGCATTTGCAAAATGTCGCGCGACGGCACGCCGCCGAGTGAATAAAAACGGTCCTCGGGAAAATGCAGTTTGTATTTCGCGGCAATCGCCTGCCACGCGCGCCAATGCATCGGCATCGTGTCGGCCAGCGTGCCGTCGCAGTCGAAAACCAATCCCTTGATGTGTTCGGGCAATTTCATAATTCATTTAATTTATTACATCGTTGAATTGTTAAATCGTGAATCGTCGCAGAACGATTCAACCATTTAACGCCTTGAGTTTTTCTTCCATGTCATTCGTCATCAGCGGCTCGATCAACGGATCAATTTCGCCTTCGATGACGTTGGCCAAATTATACAGCGTGAGTTCGACGCGATGGTCGGTCACGCGGTTTTGCGGAAAATTATAAGTGCGGATTTTTTCGCTGCGGTCGCCGGTGCCGACCTGGTCTTTGCGATGCGCGGCGTATTTCGCATTTTCCTCGGCGATTTTTCGTTCAAGTAAACGCGAGCGCAAAACGGTCAGGGCCTGAATCCGGTTTTTTTGCTGCGACCGTTGATCGGCGCAACGCACGATCATGCCGGTCGGCTTGTGAATGATTTGCACGGCAGAATCGGTCGTGTTCACGCCTTGGCCGCCTTTGCCGGACGCGCGGCAGACGTTGATTTCAATTTCGTCGGGTTTGATTTCCACGTCCACTTCCTCGGCTTCGGGCAAAACGGCCACGGTCGCGGTGCTGGTGTGAATGCGTCCCTGCGCTTCGGTCGCGGGCACGCGCTGCACGCGATGCACGCCGCTCTCGTATTTGAGCCGTTTGAAAACGTCGGTGCCGGTGATTTCAAAAATAATTTCCTTGAAGCCGCCGAGGTCGGACGAATTGGAATCGAGCGATTCGATTTTCCACCCGCGCGCTTCGGCGTAACGGCAATACATTCGATACAAATCGGCGGCGAACAGCGCGGATTCCGAGCCGCCCGCGCCCGCGCGAATTTCCACGATGGTGTTGCGCGAATCTGTCGGGTCCGGCGGCACGAGTCCGAAATGGATCTGTTGACCAAGCTTTTTTTCCTTCGCTTCGAGCCGCGAAATTTCTTCCTTCGCCATTTGCGCCATTTCGGATTCCGCAGGTTCAGTTTTGAGCAGCGCGCGATTTTCGTCGAGGTCGGCGAGCGTTTTCAAATAGCTTTCGCCTTGCGCCACCAGCTCTTTGAGCCGGGAGTATTCGCGGGACAATTCCTGCGCGCGCTGCGGATTGTCAAAAACCTTGGGATCGCTCAACACGGCTTCGACCTCGGCAAAGCGCTTGCGGAATCTTTCGATGTGCGGACGCAGATCCATTTTTGATTTACGATTTGCAATCTGCGATTGACGACTCCATTGAACGGTTACGCGTCAATCGTAAATCGCAAATTAAAAATTTCATCGGTTTAAAAAACACAACCGCCCGCAACCCGTGATGACAACGGGCGGCGGGCGGTTGTTGGAAAGCGGCTATTTCTTTTTTTTCTTCGTGGCCTCGAACGCGACTTGGGCGGCCTGGGTCTTGGCGGCGCGCTGCTGGAATTTGTCCACGCGACCGGCGGTGTCCACGAATTTTTGCGTGCCGGTATAAAACGGATGGCACACGTTGCAAATGCCCACGATGATGGTGGGCTTGGTGGAGCGAGTTTTGATCACGTTGCCACAGGCGCAGCGGATTTCCGCATCAATATATTTCGGATGAATGTCCGTCTTCATAAAAGGACAACAAAATTATCACGATTTCGATGGATGACAAGAGGGAATTTTAAGACGAGTGATCGTGCGAAGAAATTCAATCACTGATTGGAACTGAATGAGAAGAAAAAAACCATCAACAGAAAAAACTGGCAAGAGAACTTAAAGTTAAACTGTCCAAAATTAACACACCCGGCTGCGCTTTAAGACACGGCCTCATCGCATGTTCGTTCCAGACTATCAAATCTGCGGATGCGTAGGGTTCTCTTTGGCCCGCTCAACTCCATAGTGGAAACCAGTTTCATCCTGATAACCAGTAGGAATTTCGATGACGTGCCGCAGATTTGCGATGATTTCACGCAGATGCACTCGGAATGAACCCATGTGGGGCCACGGCTTGTGCATCGCTATGGTATGTTGTTTGTGAGTCATAAGGTTATTATAGCATTGGTGATGCCATCAATAAATGTCGTGACATCAAGTATACACTTACGCCAAATCAAATACCGCAAAACCGCTGGCGGTTTCTTTGTGACTTGGATACAAACAACATTGCAGAAAAAAAATATTTATCAAGCGGAAATACGTTTTATTTTTCGACGGCAGAATGCGACGTTGAAGCGATGAATTGCCGTGCATTTGAATTCGGTTTATTTTGCGGGCGGCAAATTTATTTCATTGGAGAAAATGCCGACAATGATTTTCGCTTTGCTTGCGGGTGGAAAAAGTTTAAGTTCGTGCGGTTTGTCCGATGGTGTAATGGTAACACAGCGCCCTTTGGAGGCGTTATTCATGGTTCGAATCCATGTCGGACAGCCAAAATAATTTCAAATCAAGTCGTCAATTTCTGCGTCGTCAGTACTGCAAACTTCAATATTATTCGCAGTCAAATTCCTGGTGCCACGTTTCAACCAAATCATTAAAATGCTGATGTCCGCCGGGGATACACCGGAAATGCGGGCGGCTTGGCCGATGGTTGCTGGGCGAATATTGGCGAGTTTTTGACGTGCTTCCATTCGCAGGCTTGGAACCGTTGAATAATCAAATCTAGTTGGAATGGCTTTATTTTCCAATGTTTTAAATTTTTCGACCTCAATTTCTTGACGATCAATATAGCCGGCATATTTTACGGCGATTTCAACCTGATGGATAATATCATCAGACAAAATTTCATTGTGTTTCGGCATTTTTTTATAAGTCACTTCCGGACGCGAAAGAATTTTTGCCAATGTGTCAGAATTGTAAAATGTTTTATATAAGCGATTTAACTCATTTTCGATGGCTTCTCTTTTTTCTTGGAATCTTTTAAAATTACGTTCTGGCAAAAGACCAATTTCATAACCTATTTGAGAAAGTCGTAAATCAGCATTGTCTTGACGGAGCAAAAGCCGATATTCAGCTCGTGAAGTGAACATCCGATACGGCTCGGATGTTCCTTTCGTTATTAAGTCATCGATCAATACACCGATGTAGGCTTGATCGCGGCGGAGGACGATAGGATCTAAATTTTTTACCCGTCGTGCTGCATTAATTCCCGCCATCAGTCCTTGTGCGCCTGCTTCTTCATATCCCGAAGTACCGTTGATTTGACCTGCTAAAAATAGATTTCGACATACTTTTGTTTCGAGCGACGGATGTAATTGAGTGGGGAATGCAAAATCATATTCGACGGCGTAAGCGGGGCGCATAATTTCGGCATTTTCGCATCCGATGATTGTTCGAACCAAGTCTACTTGTATGTCAAATGGGAGACAGGTAGAAAATCCATTCACATAAAATTCATCAGTTTCAATTCCCTCCGGTTCGAGAAAAATTTGATGTCGCTCTTTATCTGGAAATTTGACAATTTTATCTTCAATTGAGGGACAATATCTGGGCCCAATTCCTTCAATAACACCGGCATAAATTGGCGATCTGTGAATATTTTGGCGGATTATATTCGCTGTTTCTGCGGTTGTAAAAGTGATATGGCAATTTAATTGGCCATTAATGCGATTCAAAATTGAATGGGGTGGATATATGGCATTTCCATTCGATTGATTATCCAGTAAATGTTCCACATGGAACAAATCGTCTTTCCAAAATGTAAAATATGGAATGAGTTCGTCTCCAAACTGATTTTGGGTTTTTGAAAAATCAATTGATCTGCGTAAAAGGCGTGGTGGCGTACCGGTTTTTAGTCGGCCAAGCTCCAAGCCAACTTCTTTAAGCGAAGATGAGAGACTCATTGCGGCCGAATCTCCTGATCTCCCGCCTGATTGTTGATTGGTACCAATGTGCATCAATCCTCGAAGAAATGTGCCGGTCGTGATGACTATGGTTTTGCCAATGTATTGAACCTCATGGTTGGTTTCAACGCCGAAAGCCATCCCATTTTCATGCAGAATTTTTGTAGTGTGTCCTTGTTTTACATCAAGATTTGGTTGAGATTCGCAAATCCATTTAAGTCGAAATTGATAAGCTTTTTTGTCGCATTGTGCGCGCGGTGCTCGCACTGCCGGACCTTTTCTTGCGTTCAGCATTCGGAATTGTAGTCCGGTCATATCCGTATTTTTGCCCATTTCTCCACCAAGAGCATCAATCTCCCTAGTTAAGTGTCCTTTTGCAAGCCCGCCAATCGCAGGATTGCATGACATCTGACCAATGGAATCAGCATTAATTGTCAAGAGCAACGTCTCACAGCCCATCCGTGCTGCTGCTAATGCAGCTTCAACACCAGCATGGCCAGCTCCTACTATAATGGCA
>CAXUBD010000214.1:0-4921 GCA_964249225.1 uncultured Verrucomicrobiota bacterium
AAAAACCCGGGGGGGGGCGTGCGCCCTGGCCCCCCGGACTTGGAAACTTGCGGGCGGCTCGCGAGGACGCTCGCCCCACCAATTGGGAATTTATCAATGTCGGAAAATCCCCGATGTGAAATTCCCAGTCCACCGATTGCAAGTCATCTTGAAATTTCACGCGATGCACTCGCAAAAAATCTTTCAGATGATTTTCGTATCCGCCGAAGTAGCCGAGCGCGTCCGCATTTTTCAGTGCGAATTCCAGCGGCTCCAGCGTATGGTCGAAACTCACGAGGCGGATGTTGCATGAGATGTTTTTGGTGGCGCGCAAGACGGTGAGCGCGTTCGCCGCCGCGCCGAGGCCGACATCCCAGATGACAAATTCACCGGCATGATTTTGGAGACGCTCGCGCAGCCGGAGTTGATTGACGTAAAGTGCCTCTGCTTCCGCGACCGGGCCGACGACCGGATGAAACGTCTCGGCATCCGCGAGCGAGCGCACGGAACAGATGCCATTGTTCAAACGGACGAGTTGATAATTGCCGGACATTTTTCAGAAGATTAACCGCGAAGCCCACGGAATACACGAAAGGAAAATCAACTCCGTTGAATCTGTAAAACGGCGTAACGGATTTCGGCAGAAAGCCGCATTTTTTCTGAAATTTGCGGCGCTCTGCCGAGACGCCGCTACGTTAGAATCAAAGTTGCGTCATCGCCTTGTCGAGCGCGGCGAAAAGCTGGTTCATCGTCGCTTCGGTTTCGTCGCCCATGTTGGAAATGCGGAACGTCGTGCCCTTGATTTTTCCGTAGCCGCCGTCAATCAGGAAGCCCTGGTCTTTCGTGAGCTTTTGCAATTTCGCCACGTCCACCGTGCGGCCGCCGGGACGCGCGCCGTTGCTGACGCAGGTGAGCGTGACGGATTCAAAACCTTTTTCGGGAAATAAATTAAATCCGTGTTTTGCCGCCCAGTCGCGCGTGAGCTGGTTGGTTTTTTTGTGGCGCGCAAAACGATTTTCCAAACCTTCGGCGAAGAAATCGTCGAGTTTGGAACTCAACGCGTAAATGTGTCCGATGCTCGGCGTGCTGGGCGTCATGCTTTGCTCGGCATTTTTTTGGAACTCCACAAAATCAAAATAGTAACCGCGATCTTTGGCCGTCGCCGCCTTCGCGAGCGCGGCGGGCGACGCGGCGAATACCGCGAGTCCGGGCGGCAACGCAAAAGCTTTTTGCGTTCCGGCGAGCAAAACGTCAATGCCGAGTTCGTCAAACTTGATCGGCAACGCGGTCAGCGAGCTGACGGCGTCAACGATGAACATCACGTCGGGATATTTTTTCTTGAGCGCGGCGATTTCCGCGAGCGGCGACATTGTGCCGGTCGAAGTTTCGTTGTGGATCAACGTCAGCGCGTCGAATTCGCCGGTCGCGAGTTTCTTGTCAATCGCCTCGGCGCGGATCGGCGAACCCCATTCGACCTGCAACGCCTCGGCCTGCTTGCCGCATTTTTTTGACACGTCGAACCATTTGTCCGAGAACGCGCCGCACATGCAGTTCAGGACTTTTTTCTGGACGAGATTGCGCACCGCGCCTTCCATCACGCCCCACGCGCTGGACGTGGAAAGATAAACCAGTTGCTTGGTGTAAAGCAGTTCTTGAAGTTGCGGCTGGATTTTTGCGTAAAGGTCTTTGAAGCCCTGGCCGCGATGGCCGATCATCGGCGAGCAAAACGCCTTGAAGGTTTTTTCGCTGACTTCGACCGGTCCTGGAATGTGCAGTTTGACGTGTGGCATAGAATTAAAAAAACGTTCGTGAAACTTTTCACAAGCGGACACGAATGGCAAGTTAAGAAATCACAAAATTAGGAACATAACAAGATCGGGTGCGCCTTGTTCTCGATTTAGTGAATTCCATATTTGTTTTTCACGTAACCGTTCGCGCGAAACCATTCGACAGCGTCGGCGAGCGCCTGTTTGGGCGGCGTTTGCGGCAGGCCGAGTTCGCGGATGGCTTTCGCCGGATTGAACCACATTTTATATTTGGCCATGCGCACGCCGGCGATCGGTGCCTTCGGCGGTTTGCCGGTGAAAAAAGAAATCATCTCGTCGATCTCCGCCGCGCGATACGCGAGCCAATATGGAACTTTTATTTTCGGCGCGGGAGTGCCGGTGATTTCCTGCAGCGCGGCGAGCGTTTGCTGCATCGTCCAGTTACCGTCCTGGTTGCCCAAAATGTAGCGCTCGCCGACGTTCCCTTTTTCAGCGGCGAGAATGTGGCCGATGGCCACGTCGCGGACGTGAACCCAGTTCAATCCGGTTTCAAGATACGCGGGCAACTTGCGGTTCAAAAAATCCACGATGACCTGGCCGGTCGGCGTCGGCTTCACGTCGCGCGGGCCGACGGGCGCGGAGGGATTGACGATGACGATGGGCAGGCCTTTTTTATGAAAGAGATCAAACGCCACGGTTTCCGCCTGACATTTGGAGCGTTTGTAATCGTTGCTCAATTGCCCCGGGAAAATTTTATCCGTCTCATCCGTTGGGGGAAATTTTCCGTCCACGTTTTTCGGCAGGCCGATGCAGCCGACCGTACTGGTATAAACGATGCGCCGGCAACCGACCTTGCCCGCCGCTTCGATCACGTTACGCGTGCCCTCGACGTTGGCCGCATACATCGGCGCGTAGTCCCGCAGCCACAAATGATAACTCGCCGCGACATGAAAACACCAGTCGCAGCCGGCGATTTCGCGTTCCAATAATTTTCGGTCGAGCACGTCGCCGGTCGCACGGTCAAATTTCGCGCCCGCCAAAGCGCGTTCATCCGCGCCCGGCCGCAGCAACACTTTCACGCGATGCCCGCGCGCAACGAGTTCGTGGACAAGATTCGAGCCGACAAAACCGGACGCGCCTGTGACGAAACATTTCATGGTGCAACAAGAGAACGGACATAGTCTTGCGCCAACGCGCGGGGAATTCCACAAAAATTTCACGTCCGGCGGCTTGACTTGGCGCGGCGGCTTGGAAAAACTGCGTGTGTTGTATGCCGGTCAAAAGCACCGCCAGAAAAAAATTAAGCCGCGCCACCCAGCGCGACCTCGACACCAGAATTAAATTCATGGAGGGACTCGTCCGCCGCGATCCCGATTACGTGGACGCCCTCCAGCTTCTGGGCGACCATTACACGCAACGCGGCCGCTTCAGCGAAGGTTTGAAAGTGGACGAACGCCTCGCGAACCTGGAACCGGAAAATCCGCTCGTCTTTTACAATCTCGCGTGCAGTTATTCGCTCACCGAGGAATTTGATCGCGCCGTGCTTGCGCTGGAAAAAGCCCTCGCGCTTGGCTACCGCGATTTCGCGTGGCTCGCCAAAGATCCCGACTTGAAAAAACTCCGCCAGCAGCCGGGCTTCGACGACATCAAAGCCAAAATCCGCCGGCTCAAACCCAAGTCCCGATAAGATTTTCCAATTCGTTGCCATCACGAATGGACACAAATTGACAATGACTTGTAGAAAATCGTTCGCGGGCAGCATTTTGATTCGTGTGTCTTCCTATTTGTTCATGGTTTAATTTTTTATGAACGTCACCATTGGCGGCGGCACGCAGCATTTTCGCACCGTTACTTTTGACGCCGGGAAAAATTCCCTCCGGCTCATCGAACAACGGCTGCTCCCGCATGAATTCAAAATCGTCGCCGCAAAAAATTTCCGCGAAACCGCCCGCGCCATCACCGAAATGATCGTGCGTGGGGCCGGTGCGATCGGCGCGACGGCGGCTTACGGCCTCGCGCAAGGTGCGCTGGTTTTTCCCGGAAACGACTTGAAAAAATTCTCCGCGCACGTTGAAACCGTTTATCAAGTTTTAAAAAACGCGCGCCCAACCGCCGTTGATCCCGTCAACGCCATGAACGGTGTTCGCGCCGCCATGCGCCTTGGTAAAACCGTCGCCGAAAAAAAATCCCTCGCGCTCGCCGCCGCCGAGGAATTTGCGAACGGGGACGTTCGTCATTGCGAAGCCATCGGCGGGCACGGCGCCAAGTTGATCCGCAACGGCATGAAAATTTTGACGCACTGCAACGCCGGCTGGCTCGCGTTCGTGGACGTGGGAACGGCCACCGCGCCGATGTATGCCGCGCAAAGTGCCGGGAAAAAATTTCACGTCTTCTGCGACGAAACCCGTCCGCGTTCCCAAGGCGCGACTTTGACGGCGTGGGAATTGGCGCAACAAAAAATCTCGCATCAGATCATCACCGACAACGCCGCCGGGCACCTGATGCAACGCGGCGAAATTGACCTGGTCATTGTCGGCAGCGACCGCACGCTCGGCCGCACCGGCGAAGTCGCCAACAAGATCGGCACTTATACGAAAGCCGTTTTGGCCGCGCGCCACAAAATTCCATTTTACGTCGCCATTCCACTTTCGACGATTGACTGGAATTTGAAAGGCGGCTTTGAAATTCCGATTGAAGAAAGAAGCGCGAGTGAAGTTCTCGGCGCGTGGGGGATTGTGGAAAAGTGGAAAACGGAAAATAGGAAAGGGAAAATTGGTAAACGCGCTTACATTCGGACTGGCAATCCAACCTCCGGCGCGCGCAATCCGGGTTTCGACGTGACGCCGGCGGAATTGATCACTGGTATCATCACTCCCTTGGGAATTTTTCAACCGCAGGATCTTTGGAAACGGCGATGGGAACTGGGATTTTAAGATCAGAGAAATTGCTCGCTGCGAAACTAAACTTGATTCGCACGCCAAATAAATTAAATTCAGCGTCCCCGGTGGCGGGGTAGCCAAGTGGTAAGGCACGGCTCTGCAAAAGCTGCATTCGTCGGTTCGATTCCGATCTCCGCCTCCAGTTCTAACTGTTTGAGCAGCAAGGAACTTGGAGGCGCAGAGTCCAAAACGGACACCAAAACGGACACCAATTTTCCCGCTCCGTAACCATTCAGC
>CAXUBD010000215.1:0-2744 GCA_964249225.1 uncultured Verrucomicrobiota bacterium
GCCGACCTTCACCTTGCCCTCGACGATTTTACCGAACGCGATACGGCCGACGTAATCATTGTAATCGAGATTCGCGACGAGGATCTGAAAACCATCGCCCGCCTTCGCGCGCGGCGACGGAATGTATTTCACAATCGCGTCGAACAACGGCTCCATCGTGCCGGAAACGTGCGCCAGATCGGTCTTGGCGTAGCCTTCCTTCGCGGAACAATAAATGAACGGAAAATCCAACTGCTCGTCCGTCGCGTTGAGCGAGACGAACAATTCAAAAACCTGATCGAGAACTTTTTTCGGGTTCGCGTTTTCGCGGTCAATCTTGTTGATGACCACGATCGGCTTCGCGCCGGCTTCCAAAGCTTTGCGCAAAACAAAGCGCGTCTGCGCCTGCGGGCCTTCGGCGGAATCCACCACGAGCAGCACGCCGTCAATCATGTTCATGATGCGCTCGACCTCGCCGCCGAAATCCGCGTGTCCGGGCGTGTCCACGATGTTGATGTTGTAATCCTTGTATTTGAACGCGGCGTTTTTGGCGCGGATGGTGATGCCTTTTTCCTTTTCCAAATCCATGGAATCCATCAGGCGTTCTTCCTTCGACTCATGCTGGTTGGCGCGGAACGTGCCGGATTGTTTCAGGAGACAATCCACGAGCGTGGTCTTGCCGTGGTCAACGTGCGCGATGATGGCGATATTTCTAATGTGCAACATAGGTTCTAAAATAGTCGAACAGTTTGCCTTTTGTGCGGCAAAGGTCAAGCTGCGTTTGGGGAAATTTTGACAGGATTGACAGGATTTTCCGGATGATTTTCCGATTCGATCCATCCTGCACGAAGAATCCAACCGGCGGCTTCAACTCTCCCGCCTCGGTTTGGCGGGCGGTGCCGGCGCGGGCTGTGGACGTTGCCAGTAAACCACCAGCCGCCAGCCGAGCAGGATGGCCAGCACCGCCGCGAAGACCAGCGGTTGCCGCACGTCGGCCTTCACCTGCATATAATAATGGATCACACCGCAGATAGCGGCCACGTAGGCGAGCCGGTGCAGCGCGCGCCATCGTTTGCCGCCCAGCCGTTTGATCATCGCATTGGTGGAGGTGATGGCCAGCGGCACCATGACGAGAAGGGCGATGCCGCCGACAATCAGGTATTTGCGCTTCACCATTTCCGTCAAGGTGCTGGAAACATTGAATCCCCGGTCGAGGCTGAAGAAACATAAAAAATGCAGGCAACCGTAAAAGAAGGCGTAAAGGCCCAGCATCCGGCGGAATTGGATCAGCCAGTTCCAGCCGGTGATTTTGCGCAGGGGCGTCACGGTCAGCGTCAGCACCAGAAATATCAGCGTCATCATGCCGGTCGTCAGGATGAGGAAATTCTGCGGGTTCGCTCCGAGCTGCTTATGGGACTGATCCCAGATCAGCAACGCGAGCGGCACCGCGCCGTTGACCAGGAGCAGGAGCTTGAGGAACCGGATGTCGCTTTCTTTCATGCCGGTCAGAAATTTTTTCGCAAATCCATCCCGGCATATAAATGGCCGACCTGCTCCTCGTAGCCGTTGAACATCAGCGTCGGACGCCGGCCCGGTTCACCGATGCGCTGCTCGGTGGCCTGGCTCCAGCGCGGATGGTCCACCTGCGGATTTACGTTGGCGTAAAAACCATACTCATTAGGTGCAGCCAGATTCCAAGTGGTCGGCGGTGGCGCCGCCACCAATTTGATTTTGACAATGGACTTGATGCCTTTGAAACCATATTTCCATGGAATGACCAGCCGGATGGGTGCGCCATCCTGCGGCGGCAACGCTCGCCCATAAAGTCCGCTGGCCAGCAGTGCCAACGGATGCATCGCTTCATCTAGGCGCAAACCCTCGACGTAAGGCCAGTTCAGCACATCGCTCCGCTGTCCGGGCATGCGCTTGGGATCAAGCAATGTCTCAAAGGCCACATACTTCGCGTCGCTGGTCGGTTCAACCAAATCAAGAAGTTTGGACAAAGAAAACCCCGCCCACGGAATCACCATGGACCAACCTTCGACGCAGCGCATCCGGTAAATACGCTCTTCCGGCGGATTGATTTTCAAGAAGTCGTCGAGGTCGAAAACTTTTGGCTTCCGCACCAGGCCCTCAACCGAAACCTGCCAGCCTTTAGTTTCAAAATTCGCAGACGCGGCGGCGACGCCTTCCTTGTCGGTCGAAAATTCGTAGAAATTATTGTAATGGGCGATGTCCTGCAAAGAAGTCGCGGGCTCGGCGACGCGAAAACCGCTGGCATCATTCGTCGCCGCCGTGGTCAGCCCTTCAATGCGGGCGGTTTTGATCGCGCCCATGGCGGCGGTTAAAATAGACCGCCGGGTCGGTGACTTCGCTGGCTGAAATTTTGTTCGGCTCTTTCAACGGACAAACAATGGGTTAATCGCCGCCGACGGGTCAATTTCAAAAAAACAGCCACGAGCTTCAATCCTCGTTCGCGTTCGGCTAAATCAACTTCTTCAACCGCGCATCCTCGCCCATTTTCTTGACCAGTTCCTTGATTTTCTGCGCCTGACTTTTGTGGGTGAGCAGCACCGCATCGTCCGTCTGCACCAAAATCGAATCGCGCAAACCGACCACGGCGATTGGCGTGCGATTTTTCGTGCGCGCGTCGTAGATGATGTTCCGCGCCGCGTCCACGTGGATGAAATCGCCCACCGCGCAATTGCCTTCCGCGTCGGGTTTCAGATGCCGCGCAAGCGCCGGCCACGCGCCGAGATCATCCC
>CAXUBD010000215.1:2754-4910 GCA_964249225.1 uncultured Verrucomicrobiota bacterium
GATGACGTTCTGCGCTTTTTCCATGAGCGCAAAATCAATCGAGATTTTTTTGATGTCGGGATATTCCTTCGCAAGAATTTTCGCGAGCTTCGCCGGGTTGTTCGCGACCTTGAACCACCGCTGGCAGGCGGCGAACATTTCCGGCTGATGTTTTTCCAAACCGTTCGTGACCGTGATAAAACTCCAGACGAACATCCCCGCGTTCCAGCGATATTGCCCGCTGTTGACGTAATCCAGCGCGGTCTCGTAATTCGGTTTCTCGACAAATTTTTCCGCCATGAAAAAAATCGTCTTTGTTTTTTTTGCGCCGGACGGCGTCGGCAATTCTGTTCCCGTTTGAATGTAACCGTAACCCGTCGCCGGCTCCGTCGGCTTGATGCCAATCGTCACAATCGCCTGCCCCTGCGCGGCCAAATCAAACGCGTCGCTCAAAACCTGCTGGAATTTTTTCGCGTCGGGAATGACATGATCCGCCGGCAAAACCGCCATCATGCCCGTCGTCGAACGCGCGCCGACCAATGCCGCGCCAAGCGTCACGGCGGCGCAAGTGTCGCGGCCAACCGGCTCGGCGACGAGATTTCCTTTCGGGATTTTCGGCAATTGTTTCCGCACTTCCGCCAACTGCGCCTCGTTGGTGATGACAAAAATATTTTTCGCCGGAACAATCGGCAGCACGCGCTCGACGGCTTCCTGCAAAAAAGATTTTTTGCCGAGCAGCGCGAGCAATTGCTTGGGCATCTTCTCGCGACTCAACGGCCAGAACCGCTCGCCACGCCCGCCGGCCATGATGATCACGAAACGGTTTTTAATATCATGTTTGGTTTTTGCACTCATAAATTTTTAACCACGGATGAACACGGATTAAATTCCAAATGCAAATTAAAATTCTTTTCTTCATTCGTGTCCATCTGTGTTTATCCGTTAAATAGTTTTAACCGCGTCGACGAGCGATTTCACAAACGCGCTGACCCTCACGACGAGTTGCGGCGATTTTCCGTGCTCGGCGATTTGATTCACAATCGCGCTACCGACGACGCAACCGTCCGCTTCCAGCGCGACGAGTTTCCCCTGTTCGGGATTGGAAATGCCGAAGCCGACGGCAATCGGCAAATCCGTGTGCGCGCGGATTTTGGCGACTTGCGCCGCGAGGTTCGATGCGACTTGCGATTGCATTCCCGTCACGCCTTCGCGCGAGATGTAATAAATGAATCCGCTGCCGCGCTTCACGATTTTTTCCATGCGGGCTTCCGGCGTCGTCGGAGCGACGAGATAAATGTGGCAAAGGCCGGAATTTTTCATCAGCGCTTCGTAATTGTCCGATTCTTCCGGCGGCAAATCCAAAACGAGCAAACCGTCCACGCCCGCGCGCGCGGCGTTGGCGATGAATTTTTCCGCACCGACTTTATGAATCAAGTTGAAATAAATGTAGAGCACAATGGGGATTTGCGATTGCTTGCGGATGGCACCAATCGTTTCCAAAAGTTTCGGCGGCGTGGTTTTGGATTCCAAGCCGCGTTGCGCGGCGAGTTGATTCACCATGCCGTCGGCGAGCGGATCGCTGAACGGCACGCCAAGCTCCAAAATATCCACGCCCGCTTTGTCGAAGCTCAAAGCGAGTTCACGCGTGGCTTCCAGATTCGGATCGCCCGCGCCGATGTAGACGATGAAACCCTTTTTGCGGTCGCGTTTCAACGCCGCGAATTTTTCTACGATGCGATTCATGCTCGCGGGAGTTTCCAGTTTGAAGTTCCAAGTTTCAAGGAGATTTGACCGCGCCGGACTTTTTTCGCACAATCACGGCATGGCAAGCACCTTCGGACAACTGTTCCGCATCACGACGTGGGGCGAATCGCATGGCGGCGGCGTCGGCGTCGTCGTGGATGGCTGCCCGCCGCGTCTCAAACTTTCCGAGGCGGACATCCAGCCGGATTTGGATCGTCGCCGACCGGGACAATCCAAAATCGTCACGCCGCGCAAGGAATCAGACACGATCCAAATTCTTTCGGGAATTTCCAATGGCCAGACGCTCGGCACGCCAATTTGTCTTTGGGTCAAAAATGAAGACGCGCGTTCCGAGGCGTATTCGGAAATGAAAACAAAATTCCGCCCGTCGCACGCGGACTTCACCTACTTCGCCAAATACGGCATCCGCGCGT
>CAXUBD010000216.1:0-4904 GCA_964249225.1 uncultured Verrucomicrobiota bacterium
TGGCCCAAACCAAAAACGCCAAACGCAGGCGCCGCCTCGGCAAATCCGCTGTTGTGGACAAGACCGACACTTATCGCATCACGCAAAATCTGCCGTTCAGCCACTGAACGATTCACGATTTAACAATTTAACGATTAACGAACCATGAGAGTCACCAACGCCCCCGCTTCCCGCAAACGCCGTAAACGGATGATCACCGCCGCGAAAGGCTTTCGCCTCAAGCGCTCCAAACTTTACCGCTATGCCAGTGACGCCGTTGACCACGGCCGTCAATATGCCTATCGCGATCGCCGCGTGAAGAAACGCACGTTCCGTTATCTCTGGCAGATCCGCATCAACGCCGCCGTCCGCGAACTCGGTCTGACCTACAGCCGTTTCATGGAAGGTGTGAAGGCCGCGAAGATCGGATTGGACCGCAAGATTCTCGCCGACCTCGCCGCGACCGACGCCGCCGCGTTTGGCGAAATCGTCAATGCCGCCAAAGCCGCGCTGAAGAACAAGCCTGCTGCGACGCTCGCGAAGGTTTAAAAAATTCAGGCAAAGTTTCAAACAGGCGACCAGCAATGGCCGCCTGTTTTTTATTTTCAAACAGAATTATAAAATGGTGGGGTGAGCGTCCCCGCGAGCCGGATCTAAAAAGAATTCTGTAAATTTTGTTAATTCTGTCTCACTCTTTGGAAAAGCTATGTCATTCCTGAACGAAATCGAACCGCTGAAACAAACCGCGCTGGCGGAACTCAAAGCTGCGCCCGACCTCGCCGCGCTCGAACAAACTAAAGGCGCGTGGATCGGGCCGAATGGCAAATTCACCGCGCTGATGAAACAGCTCGGCACGCTTTCGAAAGAAGAAAAACCTGCGGCGGGGAAATTGATCAACGCCGCAAAAATTGAACTCGAAGCCGCGCTCACTTCTCGCCGCGAAGAATTGGAATTGAAAGCCGCGCTGCCGAAAGAGCCGACCGATTTCACTTTGCCCGGACGCCGCCGAGCGCGCGGCAAATTGCATCCACTCACGCAAGTCACTGACGACATCGTCCGCGCCTTCCGCAAGATCGGTTTCGCCGTCGCCGACGGGCCGGAGATTGAGGACGAGTATCATTGCTTCGACGCGCTGAACACTCCGGCAGATCACCCAGCGCGCGATTCGCAGGACACATTTTATTTGAACACTACAGACAAGCGCTTGCTTCGCACTCACACCAGCTCCGTCCAAATCCGCGTCATGGAAAAACAGCCGCCGCCCGTGCGCATCATCGTGCCGGGCCGCGTGTATCGCCGCGACAACGCCGACGCCACGCACAATCCCACGTTCCACCAGATCGAAGGACTTTACGTTGATAAAAATGTGACGGTCGGCGATTTGAAAGGCACCGTTGAATTTGTTTTCAAAGAACTCATGGGCGACGACGTGAAGATCCGTTTCCGTCCGCATTATTTCAGCTACACCGAGCCGAGCTACGAGATTGATTTCACCAACGCGCTCGTGAAAAAGATGGGCAAAGACTGGCTGGAGATCGCCGGCTGCGGCATGGTGCATCCGCAGGTGTTCGAGAACATCGGCTACGATCCCGAAGTCTGGACCGGCTGGGCGTTCGGCTTCGGCATCGAACGCATCGCCATGCTCCGCTACGGCATCAACGACATCCGCCTCTTCTACGAAAACGACGTGCGGTTCTTGAAACAGTTTTGATCGTGCAAAACGAACTCGACATCGTTCGTGACGTTTCGCAACGACTGGGCGCAGCGGCTATCGGCTACATGCTCACCGGCTCGATGGCCATGAATTACTACGCCCAGCCGCGCATGACCCGCGACATTGATGTTGTCGTCGCGCTTCGCCCAATTGATGCCGAACGGTTGGTGAAATTGTTCAGCCCGGATTACTACGTTTCCCGCGAAGCCGTGGACAGTTCCATCGCGCATCAATCGCTGTTCAACCTCATCCACAACGAAAGCGTCATCAAAGTAGATTGCATCGTACGCAAGCAAAACGAATATCGCCTCCATGAATTTAACCGTCGGCAACGCATCAAAATTCAGGATTTTGAGACGTGGATTGTCAGCAAGGAAGACCTGATTCTCTCCAAACTTTTTTGGGCGAAAGATTCGCGCTCGGAGACGCAGCTTGGCGACGTGAAAAATCTAGTCGCCACCGGCTGCGACCGCGCCTACATCGAACGTTGGACGGCGGAGCTTGGTTTGACTAACTTGTGGCAGGAAATCGCATGACAGACACCTCACTAGAAATCGCTGAAATTGTTCGGCAAAAACTCATGGCACGTTCCGGCGAGGAACGCTTCCTGATGGGCGTGCGAATGTTCGACGCCGCGCGTGAAATGGCATTGGCCTCGCTGCCCACCGGACTTTCGCCGGAAGAATTGAAACGCCAGCTTTTCCAACGACTCTATGGTCAATCGCTGCCAACTTGAAACCGCCATGCTCCGCTACGGCATCAACGACATCCGCCTCTTCTACGAAAACGACGTGCGGTTTTTGAAGCAATTTTAGGATTCCAAAATGGAATTGACAGGATTCCAAATAAAAGTATTTTGGAAGTATGAAAACAACAATTGATATTCCTGAAAAGATTTTGGCAGAAACCATCAGACACACCGGCGCGAAGACCAAACGCGATGCTGTCGTAACAGCCGTCAGCGAATTCAATCGCCGCAATCGGCTGGAAGAATTGGCGGAACGCCTGCAAGGTTCATGCCCTGATTTCATGACGCAGGCCGATTTGCGGCGAATGCGGCAGGATCATAAATGGGAGAAGTCGCAATGACTTTGGTGGACGCATCGAGTTGGATTGAGTTCCTGCGCGGGCGCGGCAGCGAGCCAAGCCAGCGAGTTAAAACTTTGCTCACTCGCGGTCAGGCTGGATGGTGTGAATTTACTTTGGTTGAACTTTGGAACGGCGCGCAAGGTCACGTTGAAAAAAAAGCTTTGGAAGAGCTGGAAGCCGAAGTGCAGCTTTACGCCGTCAACGAACAAGTTTGGGCGAAAGCGCGTTTGCTCGCGCGCCGCAGTCGTGAAAAAGGAATTACCGCAACATCTGGCGACATTGTTGTTGCCGCTTGTGCTGTGAATTACGATTTGGAAGTAGAACATTGCAATAGTTATTTTGATAAAATTTTGCCAATCGCGAAAAAAATATAAAAATGATCTCCGATTCTTAATTTTAATGCTTATGTTTGATTGGCTAAAAAAGAAAACTGAAAAATCGGAATCACATCAGCAATCGTCTTTGCCTAAAGCAAATTTTAGGGCGGCAGATTTGCCACCAAGCCTTTCAGAAATTCCAACCACAAGCAAGTTGTGGATAGCAGAAGATATTGCCGTCAAAAACAATAACCGTAGTGAAAAAGGTTTGGCAGAAATAATGCGCCAGATGCGTCTGAAAATGTTAAATGCAGCACCGCGCGATTTTAATCAGGCGCAAACGCAAGAATTTCCTAACGTTTGGGGGCTCGTTATGGATTGGCCGCTTCCGGCAGGAATAATGACCCTTATCTGCTTTACAACTGGAGACGCCAGTATTTACACCACGACTTCGTTCGGTGTGCTTGGAGGCATCGCCCATCAAAAAGTTCGCAACGCTGTTGAAAATTGCATGAAAGTTGCCCAACAATATTATGAAGATGCGACGCCGACGAAAGAATATCCGTATCCGACGAACAATCAGGTGAATTTTTATCTAGTCTGCTATGATGAAGTTCGAATGATTGTCGCGGATTTGAAAGCAGTCAGTCAAACAGGAGACAAGTGTTCAGGTTTATATGCGGCGGCACAGAAAGTTATTACTGAAATACGTTTGATTGCGCAGCCAGAAATGGAAAAGAGAGTGCGTAGTTAAATTTAGTTACAATGAAAGTCACCCTTAACTGGCTCAAACAATACGTTGATTTCAACTGGTCGCCCGAGGAATTGACCGAACGCCTCACCATGCTCGGCCTCGAAGTCGAGGGCGTGCAGAAAATCTCCGGCGCGTTCGACGGCATCGTCGTGGCGCAGGTCGTCGCGCGCGACAAGCATCCCAACGCCGACAAGCTCTCGCTCTGCCGCGTCAACGACGGCAACGGCGAACGCCAGATCGTCTGCGGCGCGCAGAATTTCAAGGCTGGCGACAAAGTGCCGCTCATCCTGCCCGGCGCGTCGTTGCCGCCCAAGCCCGGCGAGAAAGAGCCGTTCACCATCAAGGTCGGAAAAATTCGCGGCGTGGAATCGCACGGAATGCTTTGCTCGCACGAGGAATTGGGAATTGATTCGGAAACCATCGGGCTGAAAAAAGAAGACGGCCTTTTGATTTTGCGTGAAGACGCGAAAGTCGGCCAGCCGTTCGGCGAATATCTCGGTCGCAGCGGCAGCGACGTGGTTTATGATTTGGAAGTCACGCCGAACCGACCGGACTTGAATAGCGTCATCGGCATCGCGCGCGAAATCGCAGCGGTCACCGGCAACGAACTGAAGATTCCAACGATTCAATTTCTTAACACGGAGTCCGAACCGATCGGCGGTTTGTTGAGCGTGCGGAATGACGAGCCGGAATTGTGTCCGCGTTACACGGCGCGAATTGTTCGCAAAGTCAAAGTGGGTCCGAGTCCCGACTGGCTTCGCAGCATTTTGGAAAAAGTCGGCCTGCGCAGCATCAACAACGTCGTGGACATCACGAATTATGTCATGCTGGAAAGCGGCCAGCCGCTTCACGCGTTCGATTATCATTTGCTCAAAGGTGACGGAACGAATCCGCCGAAAATTATTATTCGCCGCGCGACCGAGGGCGAAAAATTCACGACGCTCGATGGCAAGGAACGCGCGTTGACCAATCAAATGTTGCTCATCGCCGACGAGACAAAAGCCTTGGCGCTCGCCGGAATCATGGGCGGAAAAAATTCTGAAATTAACGC
>CAXUBD010000217.1:0-4903 GCA_964249225.1 uncultured Verrucomicrobiota bacterium
AGCCGATGGATTGGACGCAGCCGGTTCAATTAAAGTTCAGCCAACTTCAAATCGTGCGTCATGCCGCCGAACGCGCCGGATTTTTCATTGCCAGACTGAAAGTCGTCAATGGCGGCTATTTGATTCAATGTCGGCAGCGCAAGGCGAATTGACCTCAAACACTTTTACGAATGGACACGATTACCAAAGGAAAAAAAGTTGCCTGTCCCGCCAGTGCGGAATTTTTAGACCCGCTCGCCGCCGGTTTCAAACTCCACTTCGCCACGCCTGCCGAGCTTCAAAAGCATGGCGGCGTGTGCAAAGCCTGCTCGGAAAAATTCGCCAAGGCTCATAAAACAGTCGTATCAGGGAAGCGAATCGAAACGCCGGTGGATTTGAATGAGCATCACCTTGAACCAGACTTGGCACAGGATCACGTTGCCTTTGACGCGCCGGGCGACTTGGTTGGCATTGTGGATTTTCCATTTGCCGAAATAGACGGCGTGCTGGAATCCGCGCCGGAAGACGCGCGCCAGTTGGCCGGTGAAGTGTTGCGCGAAATCTTCCATTTCTGTTTCGGCACAGGTCACAAGCAGTTTGGCGAGACGCAGCTTAAAACCGCCGCCATGCGTTTGGCCATCGTCGTCTCTGGCTTGCGTCCTGAAATTGTCAACAATGCCACGCACGGCGAACTGGCGAAGTGCCTTTCACGAACCAAGGCGGCGGCGAGCAAAAGCAACGTCCTATTCCAAAGCCGACATGGTTTTAAATTCGCTCGCTCCCGTGACGAGTCGGCACGCGCCAAGATGCGAGCGCGTCGGCTTGGTGGACCGGACAGACACCACCACGACACCGAGGGGGTGCCGTCATGAAGGCTTCCAAGACCCAATCCCTGTGCGCAAGTGACGGAACAGGCTACTTCGGGCATGAGCGGCGTTTTTTCTTTGCTTTACGGCAAAAAGTTGGAACCGTGTAAATGAATCGTGAAAACATCGAAATCATTGGCTTTTTGAAAGATTTTTAATTTATGAAACCCGAAAACGAGCAAAAAACCAGTCCTGACACGGTGCCGACGGATCATTTAGCCGAGTGGATGGCCGGCGAACGCCTTGACGCCTATCTTGGCCGACGCGCGTGCTTCAAACTCGCCGTGCTTGCGGCTGTTTTTTCCGGCCAAGAAACCTTGGCGAGCGTGGCGCGACGATACGGAACGAGCCGCCAAGCTGCCGGAAAACACGCCGCCAGCGCACGCCGGATTTTCACAAATTGTAATCCTATGGGTTGACTTCCAGAACTTCTTGAACGGAATAAATCTATGTTAAACGATTCTCTAAAAATACTGGCGGCAACTCCGCCGCCCGCCCACCGGCTCTGGCGATACAAAACAAGCTCTACCGCGTCCGCGCGAATTAACGAATTGGAAGCCGCGCTTGGACTGCCGTTATCCGAGCGATCTTTCAATCTCGCGCGAGCAAATGAAAAAATTGCCGCGTTGGAAGCGATGCTGGCCACGAAAGCTGCCGCGCCAGTTGTGGCTGCGCCAGTTGTGGCTGCGCCGGTTGCCGCCGCGCCAGCCGAGGCAAAACCCGTCAGAAAACTTTCCGCCGACGCACAGATTGCCGCGATCAAAGCCGCTGGCGGCGGAAATAGTCCGGTCCTATGGTTGAACACGCTTGCGGGTAATTTGAAAAACTTAAAAAAATAAATCTTATGGCTACACAAAAACTCGCCGAATTCATCGGCACCAAAAACACCGAAACCGACACTTGGCAAAAAATCCGCGCAGAACTGCGCGACGACATCGCCGCCGCACACACATTGGCGGTTGAATACGACGGATGCCAGGCGCTTGGTCGAAATCTCGGCTTGAACGAGGAGGCCAGGCGGATCGGAATTGCAAAGGCCATTAGCGGCCCAATCGTGGCAAATCCTGATTGGCTTTTGATTCGCTTGCGTAGCCTTATCGACGTAACCAGTGTGCCGCCAGAAGCCTATGATTTTTTCAATATCTTCCTTAACAATTACTCGATCCAATGGGCAGAGAAAGTCGCGAGAATTCTGATCGCGGCTCTGCCAATCGCCAAAGCCGAATTGACGGCGGCAATTTCTTTCGAGGAAAATTTTTTTGCCGACGTGGGATTACCACGTCAAGAAACTCCGCTCGCGCAAGGTGCCGCGCGCGTAGTTGAAAGAATTAAAGCCAGCCTCGCCCATTATGGACAAATTCTTAATGGCCAGAAACAAAAGTATGTTCTCGCGCCTGATCCAGGCCATTTGGAAGAAATTTTTTCGGATGAAATTGCCACGCACAAGGCGGTGATTGCGGAGATCGCCAGCAAAAGAGATTTGCCAGCTTGATTAAATTTCCCGGCGAGTTTTCCGAAAAATTTCCCGCCGTGAGACAGACCGCCCGCCGATTGAATTCCGGCGGCGCGGTTCTTGAAACTGAAAACTGAAATAATTTATGCCAAGTTTGAACGTAGAATTTCGCGGCAATGCAACAGGATTAAGCGCCACTTACACACAGGTTGAGCGCATGACTTCGCGCCTTGCTGGTAAAATTGGCGAATCCGTTGGCAGGGCTGCCGTGGCCGCCGGCGACATTTACGGAGTTGAATCCGCATTTTCAAAAACAGTAGCAACCGCCGATGAACTCGTGACCGCGAGCAAGCGGCTTGGAATTGGAATTGAACAACTTCAAATCCTGCGGGAAGCGGCCAAGTCTAACAACGTCGAATTTGAACGTTTTCAATCCATCCTCGAAAAAATAGACGTGGCGCGTGCAAAGGCGCTCGGAACTTATCCCGGTGTCAAGCCGGCCGCGCAGCAGCAAAGCCTTGAGGCGTTCGCGGCTCTGGGCGTGAACCAAACGGCACTTCAATCTCAGACCGCCGCAGACCTTTTGATGGGTGCAATCAGCGAGAAAATAAAAACCTCGAACACCGAACGGCTGGAAGGAGATTTGTCGGCTATTTTCGGGCGTGGTTTCGGCGACGTGGTTCCGCTATTGAAAACGGATTTCAACGAGATTGGGAACCAGATGCGGGAAATGGGCGCAATTATGGAAACGGACGTGGCGATCAAGATGAAAGTCATGGGCGACGAATTCAGCCTGATCAGCCGCATTCTCGTAGCGCAACTCGCGCCTGCTTTGCTTTCGTTCGCACAATGGGCCTACAAAATCATTTTAAAAGGCGGCGGAACGATTGCCGGTGTTAGCGCGTATTACGGAAGTCTTTTGTCCAACAAGGGTTTATTTGACGGCGCAAAATTGATCGCAAGCGCGGCGGCTCAAGGATTATTGTCGGCAATCACTTTGGGTTATTTCAAGCCGAGGCCAGTAGGAACTACAGGAGAAATGTCGGAAGCAAAAACCCAGTTTTCTAATGCCAAGGCCCCGTGGCAAAAAGCATTGGAAGATTTGGCGGCGACAATCAAGGCCGCGCAAGACCAGTTGAAAAATCCAATTCCGCCGCCGGCAAATTTTCAGACGGATAGGAAAATGTGCCAGCACCAAAAGAAAAGGAACAGCGTGCTCGTCCCGATCTGACCTCGAATCAGCGCATCGGCGCGTTCGCCATGCCCTCGCAAACAACTCTTATTGATCTGACGCGGCAGATCGTGAAGAACACCGCAGATACAAGAACCGCCATTGACACGCTCGCCCAAAATCTTCCGGGCGATTCGAGCGGTTATCCTTCTTGATTTCCGCCAGCTGAAAACGAGTCCATTGCGAGTCCAAATAAAAACCGCCAAATCCGCTCCATTTTAAGTATCTCAACAAGCCCGCTTGCCTATTGATTAAAACTGGTGGCAGGAGGCGGAATTGAACCGCCGACACAAGGATTTTCAGTCCTCTGCTCTACCAACTGAGCTATCCTGCCAACCGAGAGAGACTGATGAAATCAAACTTTTACCACGGTGACAAGCCGCAATTAAAACTCAAACCAGCTCCGGCTGAATTTTTTCAGGGTTCACGCCCAGTTCCTTGATCGCTTTTTCCACAACGTCGTGGCCGATCTCGCCTTTTTCCGCCAAGGCGTAAAGCGTGCCGATAACGGTGGATTCGGCGTCCACTTCGAAAAATCTTCGCAACCGCACGCGAGTATCACTGCGGCCAAAGCCGTCCGTGCCGAGCGTGAACAATCCACCGGGAACCCATGGCGCAATCTGGTCGGGAACGGTGCGAACATTGTCGGAAACGGCGACGAATGCGCCCTGCTCTTTCGCCAGCAAGGTTTCGACGTAATTTTTCTTCGGCGTTTCCGTCGGGTGAAGCATATTCCAACGCTGGCAGCGAATCGCATCCGTCCGCAAAAGTTTATAGCTCGTCGCGCTCCAGACATCGGCGCTGACGCCGTATTTTTCCGCGAGGATGGTTTGCGCCTTGAGCGCGGAAAGCAAAATCGTTCCACTGCCAAAAATATGCGCCTTGATTTTTTTGTCTTCCGCGCCGGGCTTGAATTTATACAAGCCTTTCAAGATGCCGTCTTCGACGCCCGCCGGCATCGGCAACTGCGTGTAATTTTCGTTGTAGAGCGAGAGGTAATAAAAAATCTCCTCGCCCTCGACATACATCCGGCGCAATCCGTCCGCGATGATGACGGCGAGTTCAAAGGCGAACGCCGGATCGTAAGGCAGACAAGTCGCGATCGTGCTCGCGTGCAACAGGCTGTGGCCGTCCTGATGTTGCAGGCCTTCGCCGTTGAGCGTCGTGCGACCGGCGGTCGCGCCGAGCAAAAATCCTTTTGCCTTGATGTCGCCCGCGAGCCAGAACTGGTCGCCCACGCGCTGCAAACCAAACATCGAATAATAAATGTAAAACGGAATCGTCGGCACGCCATGCGTCGCATAGCTCGTGCCGGCGGCGATGAACGACGCCATGGAACCGGCTTCGCTGATACCTTCTTCCGAAATCTGCCCG
>CAXUBD010000218.1:0-1445 GCA_964249225.1 uncultured Verrucomicrobiota bacterium
CGCGTGTGAACTGCGCGTGGAAGAAATGGACGGCCCGCGCGTGGCGCGCTTGAAAATTTTCAAGCGCAGTGAGCCGGAAAAAATTCCGGAATAAAAACTAAAAAAATATGAACAAAATAATTGTTTTGAATTTTTGTCTCATTGGAATTTTGACTTTATTTCTTGGCTGCAAAAAGAATGATTCCAAGGATGTCAGCCAAATGACCGTTGCTGAACTTCAAACTGCCGCCAACCAAGGCAATGATCAAGCCATGGTCAGGCTGGGGTTGTTCTATGACGTTGGGCGAGAAATAACGCAAGATACTAACGAAGCTGTAGAATGGTATCGCAAGGCTGCAAATGCTGGAAATGTTAACGGTCAATTTCGCCTAGGCTATTGTTATTTCGTTGGCCGTGGCGTAAAGCAAGATTTTCCAGAAGCTATAAAATGGTTTCGTTTAACCGCAAATGCTGGATACCCGTGGGGCGAGTCGGCATTGGGAGAAGCTTATGTAAAAGGTTTGGGCGTGGAGAAAAATGACAAGGAAGCATTTAATTGGTATCAAAAAGCTGCTATTCAAGGAGACGACAGTGGAGAATATGCTTTAGGCATGTGTTTCGAAAAAGGAGTAGGAGCAGGAACTAATATGGTTGAGGCATTCACTTGGTTTCAAAAAGCTGCTGAAAGCGGTTATGACAAAGCACAAGTCCAGCTTGGCAAAATGTATCTTAATGGAATTGGAGTCGAACAAAGCCAAGCTAAAGCTCTCGATTGGTTTCAAAAGGCTGCCTATCAGGGCAATTCTTCTGCTCAAATAAATGTAGGTTTCTATTACGCGATCACTGAAGACACGAATAAAGATTTAATCGAAGCCTGCAAATGGATTTCATTAGCCAATTCCAGAGACCCACAAGCTGCAAACATTGCTTTTAATACATTGAAAGAAAGAGGAATAGTTTTTTCGGCAGATCAAATTGCAGAAGGCAAGCAGCGCGCTGAAGAATTTATGAAAACAAATCAATTTGCTTTGCCCTCGACCAACGAAGTCAATGGTTTGTAATTGATAAAACAATTTCACCACCGTCCGCCGCGAATCGCAAAAACGGTGGTGACGATTCCGATGGCCGCGTCCGCCGCGACTGCCGTCCACAGTCCGGTCAGCGCCGAGGCCGTCGCGAACAGCAGCAGCGCGCCGAGCCAAATGCCGAGCGGATGAAAATCGGGCGTGCTTCTTTGGCCGGGCTGTTTTTTGATCAACGCGGGCGTGGCAAACACCAGCATCAGCGCCGACACAAAACCCCAGACGAGAAAACTGACGAGCGTCGCGCCGTGCCACGTCAGCGGAAATTTCGTCGGCGTCCACAGCCAGTAATGTTTGATGTGCGACGCGAACGGATCGAGCGCGAAATCAAACAGCATCGCCAGCACCGCCGCGAGGCTGATGAGCCACAGCCCGTAATTTTTC
>CAXUBD010000218.1:1455-4843 GCA_964249225.1 uncultured Verrucomicrobiota bacterium
AATCGCCCGACGCCGCGCGCGTTTAAGAGAACGACGACCCAGATTAGTGGCAAAGCCCACGGCAGCGTGTTGAACATTTTCGGCCCGGCATTTTCTTCAAAAAGAAACGGTCCAAACGGAATGGCCGTTTTCACGCCGAGCGCGTGAACGCCACCGCCGACGACCGCGATGCCGGCGACGACCAGAAAAACATTCTGCCACGGTAATTGCCGCGCCAGCCCCGTGATCGTGCAAGCCGTGGCCAGCGAAACCAGCAGGGCTTCCGGCCAGTTTGGACTGTCGGGAAGATTCGCGCCGGGCGTGAAAAGAAAAACCATCGTCACGACCAGTGACGCGGCGGCCAAGGCCGTGAGCAGCCAGTGCAGCGGCGACGATTTTTTGACACTCGCGGCGGACACAGGCCGGTTTTGGGACGTTGCGGGTGGACGCATGAGTTTCCGAAGTGTATTGGATTGCGGCGGCCAGCGCAGTTAATTTTTTTTAAATTCAGTTTTTATCCGCAGATTACACAGATTATCGCAGATGAGAAAAAAACCTGCGCGAATCTGCGTAATCTGCGGATAAAAATGAAGTGCATTTCCTGATACAATCGCGGCGCCCGGAATTGCCTTGTTTGCAGGCATCAGATTTGCTCTGCTCTTTTTATGACATTGGACGAAATGACGGAACAAATCAAAGCTTGCGCGAGTTTGATGAATTCGCATTACGGGGCCGTGGTTTTTGACGAATGGGCGGTTGTTTCGCTGGCGGAAAACAAGGCGCGCGTGATGGCCTACACCGGCCCGCGCAACGATGATTTCCTGAAAAATTTTGCGAAGGATCTCGGCGCGTTGCGCACGGAACTGCTCGGCGGCAAATACGGGCCGGGCGATTTTGAATTTTCCCGGCATGGCGTCGGCACGGGCATCGAGGCGTTCCTCGTTTTGGGCACGAGCATTTATCTGATGTGCAACAACACGAGCCTGACCATGGATGCGATCGCCAAAAATCCGCGCTGGCTCGTCGCGCAGGTGCCGTTCGTGGAATTGGCCGAGCGCGTGCGCACGCATCCGCTGACGGTCGCCGGCGACACGCAATTCTTCAAAAGATTTTTCTAACGCGCGCGCGGAATTTCAATTGAGCAGACCTTTCGCCAGAAAATATCCGTAAGCCAGCACCAGCGCCACGCCCGCGAGCCGGGGCAGTTGCCCGAACGCGCCGACAAAAAACAAATGCACGAGCGTCGCGCCGAGCAGAATGAACATTCCCGTCTGGAAAAACGCCGGCAGCACCATCGTGTGATACAGCGCGTAGATGCCGAGGCACAGCGGGATGGAGACATGCGCGTCGCCGACCTGCGAGGCATAGACGGTTTCCGGCTGGCGGCGCAGACTATAATAAACCGCCAGCAGCGCGTTCGGCAAAACCATCAGCCAGCCGCTCAACCAGCCAAGATATTTCGCGCTGATGAAACCGGTGTGGATCTGCGAAGTCCAGTTCACGAGCCAGTCGGTGCTGACGTAAATTCCGTAGGAACCGAGCGCGAGCAATGCCAGGTCGAACGGCAGCGTCCAGCCGAGCGATTTTCCCTGGCGCACGTTCGATTTCAAAACTTCAAAAACGTGGAAGCATTGCCAGAATAAAAAAAGTCCGACCAAAACCAGGCCGTCGTTGAAATTCAAACTGCCCTTGCGACCCATTGCCCAGACCGCGCCGGTGAAAAATAAAACCGCCAGCAGCGTGAGCAGCAGCGAGAGCCGGTTAATTTCGTGGGTTTTTCCCGCGTCCTTTTTTGGGTTGCGCGCCGGCTTCGCCTTTTTTGACGGCAACACTTTGATGCCCCAAAAGATCGCCGGCACGCCGAGCACGAGCGTCATGTTCGTGACGTTGTTGACGAGCGAATTCGTCATCACGTCCGCGCCGGAGCCGTTGTGGCGGCCGAGGATGAAGGCGAAGATGAGATTGCCCATGCCGGAGCAATACGGCATCACGAGCGTGCCGAGGACGGTGCCTTCAAAACCGTCCGCGCTCATTTCCTCGAGGCGCCAGATCATCAGCAGCGACGCGACGAGGAACAACGCCAGAAACAGCCACGGCGCATACGGGCCGGTGGCTTCGATCTTGTGGATGAACGGACTCAACACGCGCGGAGTTTAATGAAAACTTTTTCCGGCGCGACTTGTTTTGATAAAAACGTCTTCACCAACATCTGTCAACCGCCCAAAAATCCGTGTGAGACGATGAAAAGCTTGTGTCAGCCGACGAAAAGTTTATGTCAGGCAATGAAAAGTCCGTGCGAGAGAGCCAAAAATTTATGTCAGATGCCGAAAAAGCGTGTGTCAGGTCGCGAAAAGTTGATGTCAGGCGTGCAATTAGCAATGCAAGGTGATGAAAAGTTGGTGTCAACTGAGCAAATGTTCATGTCAGGCTCGCAAAAGCTTGAAAATACTACTGTTTCGCAAAAACCGACATCGTCTTTTGCGTGCACGACCAGTTGCCGTTCGTCCCCCGGTCGAACTCAAACAAATCATAATCGCCCGTGCGTTCGAGCTGCTTGAAACCCAGCACCTCCGCGTTCGTGAAGCCCCACTGTTCCGACGACGGGCGGATCAATTCAAAAATTTGCTGCGCTTCCGCCGTCCGCTTGGGCAGCTCCGCGTTCGGGTCGTTGGAAACGAACTCCAGATGGAAACAATCCCCGCCAATCGTGCAGCCATCATCGCCCGGTCGGCCACCCCAGACCAGCGCCATCATCGTGACTTTGACTTTTTGGCCGGACGACAGCGATTCTTCGTGAAATAACGTCCTGAAACCGTTCTCCTTGCCACAGCCGGACAGGATGACGAGCGACAGGGCCAGGGTGAGCAGCGGATATTTCATGCGGGATTGGAGTCGAAGTGCGCGGTTCATGTTCAAGTCGTGGAACATTTATTGCCGGAAAATTGTTTTTGTTCAACCGCAAATTTTGCATCGCGGATAGAAAGCGAATTATGTTTCAAGCCGGAAATTGCCGGTCAAAATCTTTGTGGCCGCCGATCCAAATCCAAACCCAGATGTCGCCCTCAAATCTTTGGGCGACGGCGCGGTAATCGCGCGTCACGCGGACAGACCAAAAGCGCGGGTCGGAACGCAGCCGTTCCAGTTGCAACGAAGGATGCGCGGGGCTTTCGAGAAATTTTTTATGCGTGGCGCGGGCGGATTCCTTGATGCCGGGCGGAAGTCCATGATAGGTCTTCCAGAACTTTTCCGTGCCGAGCGATTTCACTTGGGCTGGTCGAAGTCAGCGTCGTGGATTTGGGAAAAGGCCGCTGGATTGGCTTTTAATTGCGCGGCGATTTCATCGCCCAAGGCCGTGAGCGCGTGGCGCGGACGGGCATCCGCATTAATGCTCTGCAATTTCAAATAGACG
>CAXUBD010000219.1:0-3305 GCA_964249225.1 uncultured Verrucomicrobiota bacterium
CCCGATCTCTACAAAACTTTCCGCGACAAACAGGACGGCTGCATCAAAGTCGTCCTGAAACCCAACGGTTGAATTTTTCAGCCGACTTGAAATAACTGCCCGGCATGATTCGCCGCCTTGACTTAATCAACACGTGCGGTATTTAGAGAAAATGGAAATCAAACGCAGCGGCTCGCAGCCTTCCGGCAAAGGTCCTTCCGATTGGTTCACCGGCACAGTGCGCATTGACCCGTTGTTTCAGCCCAAGGAACCGGCGCGCGCTGTCGGCGCAAGTGTCACGTTTGAGCCGGGCGCGCGGACGGCCTGGCACACTCATCCGCTGGGGCAGACACTCATCGTGACGGCGGGCGGCGGGCTGGCGCAATGTTCGGGCGGGCCGATCGAGCCAATCCGGCCGGGCGATGTCATCCACTTCGCGCCGGGTGAAAAACACTGGCATGGCGCGACGGCGACCACGGCCATGACGCACATCGCCATTCAGGAACAACTCGATGGCAAGGCGGTTGAATGGATGGAAAAGGTGAGTGACGCGGAATATAATGGCGGATGATCCGTACGCGTCAGAATTTTTTCCGGGCAAGCCGCGCTTCAATTTCTGAAATCGCCCAGCGCGCGTGTTCGGCGATCACGGGTTCGGCGTCATGTGTATTTTTTTCCAAAGCGGGCAGGGCGGAGGCATCGCCGACATTTCCGAGCGCAACGCAGACATTCCGCAACAAGCCGCGACGCTTCGTGCGCAGAACGGGTGAACCGGCGAAACGCGACTTGAAAGTTTTTTCATCGAGCGACAGGAGTTCGATCAAATCCGGCTGCGCCAATTCTTTCCGCGCATGCGCCTTCATCAGATTTCCCTCGCGCGCAAAACGGTTCCACGGGCAGACGGCCAGGCAATCGTCGCAGCCGTAAATACGGTTGCCGATGGCTTTGCGAAATTCGGGCGGGATGGACCCTTTGAGTTCAATCGTGAGATAAGAAATACACTTGCGCGCGTCGAGTTGAAACGGCGCGGTGATGGCGTTTGTGGGACAGGCGGCGATGCAGCGCGAACATTTTCCGCAATGATTTTTTTCCGGCGCGTCCGGTTCGAATTCGAGCGTGGTGATGATTTCGGAAAGAAAAATCCAGTTGCCCAGTTTGCGGCTGATGAGGTTCGTGTGCTTGCCGGCAAAACCGATCCCCGCGCGTTGCGCAAAATCGCGTTCCAACAACGGCCCGGTGTCCACATACCAGAGCGACCGGGTGTTTGTGCCGCCGGTTTCATTGACGAACTGCGTCAACGATTTCAAGCGCGCGGCCAGAACGTCATGGTAATCGTCAAAGCGCGCGTAGCGGGCGATTAAGCCGGTCGAGGCTCGAGGGCCGAGGGTCGAGAATTCTGGCGCAAGCGTCAGGCTCTCGACTCTCGACTCTCGACTCTCGACTGCCTCCGCATAGCTTGCCGCGAGACAGATCACGCTGCGCGCTTCCGCTAGGACGCGTTGCGGTTCGACCCGTTTTTCCGGCTGGCGTTCGAGCCAGGACATTTCGCCGTGATTTTTTGCGGCGAGCCAGTCTTGAAATTTTCCCGCGCTGTCCGGCGCGGCGGCGGTGGTGAAACGGCAGTCGTCGAATCCAAGTTCGAGCGCGCGCTGGCGGACGGCGGTTTTCATCAGCGGCTGGACGATTCAAGGCGGAACTGAAGCACGACCTGCTGGACGACTTCGCGCACGGAGCGGATGTCCGTGTTGATGAGCACGTCGGCCTGGCGGTAAAACGGATCGCGCACAGCGATCAGTTCGCGGATTTTTTTTTTTGGATCGGCGCCGTGGAGCAGGGGGCGATGCGACTGGTTTTTGACGCGTTCCCAGATTTTTTCCGGCGAGGCCCAGAGGCAGACGACCAGCGCGTGGGTTTTGAGGCTGTCGAGGTTGGCGGAATGCGCCGGCAGGCCGCCGCCGGTGGAGATCACGGTCTTCGTATGCGCGGCCAGATCCGCGACGAGTTTTTTTTCCAGCGCGCGAAAGGCCGGTTCGCCGTCCTTGGAAAAAATGTCCGCGATGCTGCGGCCCGTGTGGAGCTGGATGGTTTCGTCCGTGTCGAGATATTGAAAATGCAACTGTTCGGCGACGAGCCGGCCCACGGAGGTCTTGCCCGTGCCCATGAAACCGATGAGCGCGAGATTGACAGGATGGCGCGGATTGCTCACGCCCATTGATTAACGGATTTTCCCGCGCAACGCACGTTTCAAATTTCCGTCCCTCGACAATCCGCGTACAACGATTAGATTGGCTGCGTGAATCTGCCGCCCATCATCCTGGCTTCCGCCTCGCCGCGCCGCGCGGAATTGCTCCGGCAATTGCAGGTGAAATTTGAAGTCCTGCCGGGCAACGCCGTGGAAGTGGCGCATGAACATCTCTCGCCGCTCGAACTCTGCCAGCTCAACGCGCATCGCAAGGCCCGCGCCGTCGCCAAAAAACTTCCCGACGCGCTCGTGCTCGGCGCGGACACGCTCGTTTTTCTCGAAGAGAAACCCCTCGGCAAACCCGCCGACCTCGCCGCCGCGCAATGGATGCTGGAACGCCTGCAAGGCCGCACGCATCAGGTCGTCACCGGCGTCAGCCTGATCCACCTGCGCGGGCATCGCGAAAAACTTTTTGCCGCCAGCACGGACGTGACGTTTCATCCGCTCGACGCCGGGCAGATTTTGGAATATCTGAACCGCATCAATCCGCTCGACAAGGCCGGTGCCTACGCGATCCAGGAACACGGCGAAAAAATCATCGCGGAAATTTTCGGCTCCTATAACAACGTCGTCGGCCTGCCGCTCGAACAATTGCGCGAGGAATTAAGCGCGTGGCAAATGCATTGAACGAACCGATTGGAAATCTACCGACAGCTTTGGACCGAGGCCACGGCCGCTTTTGAACGCGGCGCGCCGCAGATTGACCCGAATCTGGCCGCCAAGGCGAAAGATTTGCGACGCGGCGTGACGCTGGCTTTCCGCCCATCGCCGTCGGTTCGGGCCGGCGTAAAAAATTTTCTCGCTCAAATTGTCCGGATCGCGCCGGGACAATATCTTTATCAGCCTGAAGAATTGCACGTCACCGTTTTGTCCATCATTTCGGGAACGGAATTCTGGCGAAAAGAGATCGGTTCACTCGCCGCCGGCCGCGCCATCATCAAGGAAGTTTTGTCGCGCCAGCGTTCCTTCAACATTTCTTTTCACGGCGTGACCGCGTCGCCCAGCGCCGTGTTGATCCAGGGCTTTCCGCTCGGCGATGGGCTGGAAAAATTGCGCGAGGAACTGCGCGATGCTTTTGCGCAAA
>CAXUBD010000219.1:3315-4791 GCA_964249225.1 uncultured Verrucomicrobiota bacterium
TGCGCAAAACGGATTGGGCGGGCAGATTGATCGCCGTTACAAAATCACTTCCGCGCACATGACGGCCATGCGTTTTCAACGGCCGGATGCCGAATGGAAACGTCTGGCAAATTTTCTGGCGGAAAATCACGACACGGATTTTGGCGAAATGGAAGTCAACCGCATCCAATTGATCTGGGGCGATTGGTATGCTTCAGCGAACATTGCGCGGACACTCCAGACATATTCATTGAATGCGCCGTTAAAATAATTCCTTCTCCCATCGGATGGAAGAATTGGCACACCGAGCTCCGGCTGGCCAAAGGCCGGATTAGGTGTGGTCTTGAACCGCAAAATAAAGTGAACCACGCGAACGGATTAATTTCAAGGTCAAGGACTGACCTATGCGTCAAAATCTCTTGCGCAACCGGTAAATGCCGTAGCCGATGGACAGCGCGGCCGTGATGCCTGCCGGAAGGAAAAGCGTGTCCGCCTGCAAACCTTGATAGGCCAGCGCGCCGATGACGCCGCCGCACAAAAAGCCGGAGATGATGAGCACGCACATGCGCACGCGTTTGGCGTCCACGGGCAATCCGCGCAGCCGGTTGCCGAGCGCGATGCCGAGGTCGGTGACCATGCCGGAGACGTGCGTGGTGCGGATGACCGTGCCGCTGTAAGTGCTCATCATCGCATTTTGCAGCCCGCACGCGCACGCGGCGCAGTAGAGGCCGGACAGATATTGCCGTTGCAGCAGCGGCACGGCGGCGCAAAGTAAAATGGATTCCAACAGCAATGCGAATCCGTAGCGGCGACCCAATTGCAATGCGGTGTCCTTGATGATGAATCCGCTCAAAACAGTTCCGGCCACGAAGGAGCCGAGGATCGCGGCAAAATGCAAAATGGCGGCAATGTCAAACGCGGCCAGACCGATGGCGAGCAACGACGTGCTGCCGGTCAGATGCGTGATGGCCTGATGTTCAAAACCGAGCAGCCCGACGACATTGACGATGCCGGCGTCAAACGCCAGCACCCATGTACCCGCCCAAATCCAGCGCGGCACTTTTGAGATCATCCAACAGCATACGACGCTTATTCCCAAACCGAGTCGAGAAGTTTTTAAACCCCAACATTAATTTTAAAAGACAAACGCGAAATCTCCGGCGAAGAAATTTATTGAATTCCCGCGCCCGCGCTTCCAGCATAAAACATAAAGGGAAAATTCACCGCCTTGATTTATGCCGCAAACTCAAAACCGTTATCTGATCATCCTCATTCTGGGCGCGCTTTCCACCATCAGTCCGTTTGCCATTGACATGTATCTGCCGGCGTTTCCAGAAATCGCCACGGCGTTGCATACGTCCACCGCCCGGATTTCACTCTCTATTGCCAGCTATTTTGCCGGCATGGCCGCCGGTCAACTTTTTTACGGCCCGCTGCTGGACCGGTTCGGCCGCAAACTGCCGTTGTATGCCGGAATGATTTTATTTATCGCGGCAT
>CAXUBD010000220.1:0-2521 GCA_964249225.1 uncultured Verrucomicrobiota bacterium
ATCGAGATGATTTCGGCCGATGTACAAAACAAGGCCGACATCGCGGTGGCCACGAATGCCTTCAAAAACATTTTGGCTCGACCGGGCAGGGAATTTTTTCCATCGGCATATTTCAAGGAAATGGTTCCTTGCAGCAATGCGCGTTTTAGGTAGTAGGATTTTTTCAAACGGTCGGACGGCACAAGTTCGTAGGCGGCGGCTTCCTCGCACCAGAAAAATTTGCAGCCGGCGTCCGTCGCGCGCTTGAAAAAATCCACGTCTTCGCCGCCGGTGGCGTAACGCGCGTCGAACAGGATTTTCTTTTCGTCGAAAATATTTTTTTTCAGAAGCACGTTGCCGCTGCGACACTGGTTCCATTGCATCTGCATTCCGGTCGGATGAACTGGCCGGTCGCACAAGCGGCTTTTCACGAGCCAAGCCGGCGGAGTTTCGTCAAAATAAGGTCGCACAGGGCCGAGCACGCCGTCGGCATTGTAGCGTTGCATCGTTTGGAGCAGCAGGGTCAGCCATTCCGCCACCGGAACCTCGTCGTCATCAATGAACGCGATGAAGTCGCCTTTGGCCAGGCGCACGATGCGATTGCGCACGAGTGCGAAGTTGCGTTCGGTCTCGATTTCGTAATCGGCCGGCAGATTAAATTGCACGCTGAGTTGCGCGACGAGTTCACGCGCGGAACCGGCGGCGTCGTTGTCCACAACAGCGATGGAAACAGTGGTTTTTTCCGGCAGTTTTAGCGCGGCCAATTTTTCGAACAGGCGCGGCAGCAGAGGCATTCGCCGAAAAGTGCAGATGCAGACGGTGATATGATGGATGGAAGATGCCATGTTATTTCAATCAGGCGTCAGACTGCCATGGACGGTTCCGGTTCTGCCTGCCCAGTTTTTTTCGTGGCTGCTTCCTCTTCATGATCCGAAGTGGAAGGCCAATACACATATGGCGCGGCATAAAGCGCCACCACCAAAAATCCGAACCAAAAGATGTGCGTGCCGCGCGGAAAACTGGCCTCGGTATAATTGGCGATGCAAATGGTGATCAATAAAACCAAGCGAACGCGGCCGTATTCAAAGTCGTATTGCACCAGGTTCAGCGCCCCGTTCAAGGATTGAAAGATGATCAAGAACAGGAGGGCAACGCCGACTAGCCCGAGATTGACAAAGGTTTCAAGGTAACCGTTGTGCGCCTGACGAGGGCTATTATTCACTTCGGGACTTAAACGGGGATAGATTGAAGAAACCCAAAATCCGCCATAACCCGCGCCCAAAATCGGATGCTCCTTGCCGAGGCGGATCATGTCCCGCCACAGATAAGTCCGGTCGGTGAGGTTTTCATTTTTGCCCTGGCTATGAGCCACGATTGCCTGCATGGAAGTGCCAAACCCTTGAAGCAATCCCGCGACGATTCCGAGCATCAGCATCCCCACGACCAAGTAGGTTTTCAGCCGTGCGACATTTTTACGCATTATACCGATGGAAAAATACAAGGTCACGGCAACGCCCAAACAGAAAATGGCGGTCGAACTGCGTTGACCTTCGATGCCATCGCCATTCATGACATAAATGGTCGCGACAAAATAAAGCAGCGCCGTGGGTATTCTGATCAAAGGCAGACGCGGCATTTTTTGTTTTTTAATCCGGCAATCCGCGATCAACCAAATCAGTCCCAAGATGGAGGCCAGACAAAGTTGTCCGAGCGGATTTTTATGGGTAGTGACTCCGATCCACATGTTTGCTTCCCAATTCTTGCCTGGCAGACTGCCTAAATCAGGAAAATATCTGATCAAAACCAATGAAAGTGGAATAAGTAGAAAAGCGCTCCGGCGGAATATGGTGACGATGGCTTCGCGAGGGCTGGGCTCCGTGACCACGACCAGCGCCATGACCAGATCGCACAGCGGCCGGAAAAGTTTGATGACGGGATTTTCCACACCCGTGGTCCAAGTCACGCTGGCAATGAGGTACGCATAAAAGACAAAGATGGCCCAGTTTCTGGAAAAAATGTCCGGCCAGGAACAGCGCCGCTGGCTTAAAATAATTAATCCGGCAACCAGCAGAACGGCGACCAGAACCGGATCCAACCGCCCCGCATCCTCGCCGGCGTTCAACCAATAATCCACTCCGCGCGAGCCGCATCGCATCATCCACAAAGTCGGAATCCACAACGCGGTGGTGACCTGCGGCCGGAATTTTTTCACATCCTGCCACAAGGCAAAAAACGCAAGGCCGTAAGCGCAATAAAGCGCCAGGTACGGAGGGATCATGATGTATTTTGGCCGGATTAGTCCCGGAATAAATCCGCGACCAGATTTACGAAACGCCGGCGTTCTTTGCTCCAGAGATACTCACTGAAAACCGCGCGGCCCTTTTTAATGAAACCGGCGGTCTCGGACGGATGTTCATAAACCCACGCAATCTGTTTCGCCAGATCTGCAGCGTCGCCCGGCTCAAAAAACAGCAGGTTCTCGTTGTGATAATAATCCCGGATGCCAATCGTGGACGGCGCAATGACCGGCCGGCCCATCGCC
>CAXUBD010000220.1:2531-2935 GCA_964249225.1 uncultured Verrucomicrobiota bacterium
GATGCGCGTGGGCATGTTGATTTCAGTGAAGGGCGTGCGCTTGTTTGGGATCACACCGAGATTGGTCGCGAGAATCGCCTGGGCGATTTCTGCGAGGGATTTATTTCCATGCAAACGGACCAAATTTTTTACGCCCAGTTCCGCCGCCAGTTGTTCGATGTGCGCCACATGTTCCGTGCGTTTACCATAGATGTCCAATTGGAGGTTTGGAATCCGCCGGCGCAGCTGCGCGACGGCCTTGACCGCCGTATCCAGACCGTGCCGATCCAGCAACGTGCCGTGAAACATGACGCGAAAAACGGGTTCCTGTGGCGATGGCGGAGCGACGCATTTGCGCGGACTGAAAATATTCCGCTCCGGCGAATTCATGATGATATGAACTTTGTCCGGTTTTCCTGATCGAG
>CAXUBD010000220.1:2945-4761 GCA_964249225.1 uncultured Verrucomicrobiota bacterium
TTGCGAAAGGCGATATTCGGCGTCAGAACCAGATCGGAAAACGCCATGCTCCAGCGTTCTGAAAATTCCAGCAGGCGCACAAATGAATGTCGGGGCGGAAGATCAAAAATGGTACGGTAAAGTTCCGGCATGGGATCGTGCAGGTCTAGAATTATTTTTGCGCCCAGCAGTTTGGGAACGATGGCGGAAAAGACGAGCACGTCCGGCATGTTGTGCACATGGATCAAATCATAACGTCGAAACAAGCTGCGCCAAGCGAGCTTGGCCAGGCAAATCAAGATGAACGCGCCATACTCAAAATAATAGCGCACGCGACTGCGGTTCGGAATCATGCTCGCGCAGGCAAATGACTTCAACATCCATACCCTGACGCACGAGCGCCTCGGCTTCCAGCCGTGGCCGGGCGTCGTTGGGATAAACTCCAAAAAGCAGGACCGCCGCCCGTTTGCCTTTCAGCACGGAATTGGTTTTGGCCGATGTGGCAGGCCTGGCCGTCATGACCGCAGATTCATTCATCGCAAATTTTTTGGCAAACCGGCGCAGAAATCGGCAATCCGATTCGGGGTAACGTGCCAGAAATTTCCCGCGTAGTGGTCGCGGACATGCATCAAGAGTTCTTTGTATCGTTCCACGGGAAAGGTGCGCGCTGATTTCGGTTCGCCGGAAAAACGCAGATAATCGGGATGGACATTGATCAAGGCCATGCCACCGTTTTCGGCGACCCAATCAAGTTTGCGCCGCCAGATTTCCGAAGTCGGTTCGCGAAACAAAAGAAACAAGGTCGAGTCTTGAGGCAGCGTGTAAGGCAGTTCGACGTAACCCTTTTTGCCGTCAGGATTCTGAATCCAGAACGGGAAAATGGTTTGTTCGCCTTGCGGCTGCGGCTCGAACGGGTCGGTGTCGAAGGTCGAGGCGTCGTAGCGGATGTCCAGTTCGTGCAGCCATTCCAATTCGTGCAGCATGAAACCGGAACGGAATCCCGTCGCGTTCCATTCTTTCAGGTAATGGTTGATGCGCTGCGCGTTTGCCGAAAAAATTTCCCGTGTCCAATAAAGTTTGCCGTCGTGGTGCAAATCATGAACGCCGACTTCAAAACCATTTTTCGTCAAATCTTCGCGCAGCTGTTGAGTGACACGATAATCACCCTCCGGGATGAAATTGAACGAAGAAACGAAACCCAATTCTTTTTCCAGATCCATCAATTGCCGACATTTGGCGAGGCCGTCGGGGCCTTCAACATCGTGCGAAAGCACAAAGGCGAATTTTTTTCCATCCGGCCAGCCGGGCCAGTTTTCCGGCGCGCGGCGCGCGGCTTCGTTGATCGGCCAGAGATGCTGGCAGGCGCGGCGTTTTTTCACCGCAAAAAAACGGCGCAAGCGCATTCGCAAACCCCAAGGCAGGTAAGGTTTGAGATGATAATAAAAACGTCGGAACGACATAAGGCGATGCCAGGAAAAAAAGACGCGCATTAAAAATGCGCGTGCGATGGTTGAACGTGGTTACAATTCGCGCCACGTTTTCCCCGGATAATAAAGGTTAAACGCAAACCTAAAATTTTTCAGGTGTGATAAAAATCATCGGGCAGAAGCCGGGTCGGGACGTATTTTTGCGTTTTGTTCAGCACCGCGCTGACATTGGCGTTTGACTCGGAAAGCAGGGTGGTGGCCCGTTGGGCGACGTCGCGGTCGGTTTTTTCCGACTCAATGACAAGTAGCACCATGTCCATGAAACCGGAAAGACGGGCGGTAATACTGGTCTGGCTCACGGGTGGCATATCGAAGATGATATAATCGTAATCGCTGGCCTTGAGCTTGGG
>CAXUBD010000221.1:0-4760 GCA_964249225.1 uncultured Verrucomicrobiota bacterium
GATTACCGCGACTGCGGCCGCCCGTGCGACAAACCCGACGTGCGATTGCGTGATCGCGTCGGTGCCGAGCATCCGCTCAAGGCGGACGTTGGCTGCCGCAACACCGTTTTCAATTCGCAGGCGCAGACCGGCGCGGAATACGTCGAAAAAATGCTCGCGCTCGGCGTGAAACATTTCCGCATCGAGTTTTTGAACGAGACGCCGGACGAAGTCGCGCAGACGATTTCAAAATACCGTCAACTTTTGCGCGGAGAAATTTCCGGCACGCAATTGTGGCGCGAACTGAAATTGTTCAGCCAGCTCGGCGTCACGCGCGGGCAGATGGGAAAGTGAAGTTGACGGAACGTTCAAGCTGCCTTGTCCAAAGCCACCGAAACGCGCAAACCCAGTGGTTCCAAAATTTCCTGCAATGTTTCCAAAGTTGGATTGCCACTTTTAGAAAGAATCTTGTAAAGGCTGGGCCGTTTTAGCCCCACGCGTCCGGCCAAATTGCCCATCCCGCCGCTCGCCTCGACCACGTCTTTGAGCGCGATCAGAAAAGCCGCGCTGTCCTTTTCCGCCAGCACTTGCGCGAGATATTCGGCGGCGTAATTCGGATCTGCCAGACGTTTCAACAAACCGGCTTTGTAATTTTCAAGACGCATGTTTTTTAAATTGTTGCCACAGGTGTTGTGCGCGGCGGATGTCGCGCGACTGACTGCGCTTGTCGCCGCCAACCAATAAGACCACGATCTGCCTGTCGTGTAATCCGTAATAAATGCGGAGTCCGGGACCGAAATTGATCCGCAATTCGAACACCCCGCCACCGACGGATTTGCAATCGCCAAAATTTCCGGCGCGAATTCTGGTCAATCGCGCGTCCACCGCCGCTTGCATCCGCAGGTCGCGAAGAGAATCAAACCACTCGTCAAACGGAACGAGCCCGTTCTGAAGCTCCAGCTTCTTAATTTCCCGCTCAAACATTTTTATTGTAATCTATAGATGACACGTTGCAAGTCCAATTTTCCTGCTTTTAGCCTTCACGCGGGACACAATCCCAGTTCGCGCAACGACGCATAATCCTTCGCCCGCTCCGGGGTCGCGCGGCCGATGATGATGTGGTCGAGCACTTCGATCTTCAAAAGCTGGCCGGCGCGGATCAGATCGCGCGTTACTTTTATGTCCGCGTCGCTCGGCGTCGGGTCGCCGCTCGGATGATTGTGCGCGAGCACGATGGCGTGCGCGTTGGCGGCGATGGCCGATTTAAAAACTTCGCGCGGATGAACCAGAAGAGTGTCGAGCATGCCGTCGGAAATTTCCTCGACGCGGATCAATTTGCGCCGCGCGTTCAGCAGCAAGACCTGCAACGTCTCGACGCTTTTCAAAAGATTTTGTTCGCGCAACAGCCTCGCCACGTTTTGCGGATTGTCGAGCAGCGGCGATTCCGATTGCAGTTCGCCCGCCATTTTTCGCGCCAGCGCGAATGCGGCCACGAGCGTCACCGCCTTGTCGCGACCGATGCCGCGGACTTTTTGCAAATCCGCGATGGAAGCCTGCGCGAGCAATTGCAGCGTTCCAAATTTCTGCAAAACCTGCCTGCCGACCTCGACGGCATTTGCGCCCTTTAAACCCGTCCTCAACAAAATCGCGATCAATTCCGCGTGGCTCAACGCGTCCGCGCCGAGCGCCGCGAGCCGTTCGCGCGGACGCTCGCTGGCGGGCTGGTCTTTAAGAGTCATTTACGATTTATGATTTACGATTTACGATTGAACCGCATTCCGCGAGCCGTGAAAATCATAAATCATCAATCGTAAATCAAAAATGGAAAATCTCACGCCGTCGCAACAACTTGCCGTCGCCGCGCGCGGCAACGTCCTCGTCATGGCCGGCGCGGGCACGGGCAAGACGCGCACGCTCGTCGAGCGCTGCCTCGACTGTTTGTGCACCGAACGCGCGTCGCTCGACGAAATGCTCATCGTCACTTTCACCGACGCGGCGGCGGCGGAAGTGCGCCAGCGCATCGCCGCCGGGCTGGAAAAAAAATCGCGCGCGCAGCCCGATGATTCGCATTGGAACGAACAGCTCGCGCTCTTCGACACCGCGCACATCGGCACGCTGCACAGTTTTTGCCTGCGGCTCGTGCGCGAACATTTTTACGAACTCGGCCTCGATCCGCAGCTCGCCATCCTCGACGCCGGCGAAACGCGCCTGCTCGCCGATGAAACGCTGGACGAACAATTCAAAACTCATTACGCCGGAACAGATGAGTTTTCCATTGCCGTGCAAAATTTAATTAGAATTTATGGCAACGGCGATGAACGTCCGATCCGCGCGGTTCTTTTGCGGCTGCATCATTACGCGCAGACGCGGCCCGACGCCGACCGCTGGCTCGCGCGGCAGCTTGAAAATTTTTCCACCGCCGACCCGGTTCAATGGCGCGAATGGTTTTCCAGCGCGATTTCAGACTGGCGCGACGAATGGCTGCCGACGCTCGAAGATTTGCGCATTGAAAATGAAAAAGCCGCCGAATGCCTGGAGATTTTAAAAAAAATTCCGGGGAGCATACGCGTCCCGCGTGTCGTTTCAGGCGTCGCGCCGGAAACATCTGCTCGGCGGGACGCCTCGCAAAGCACGCGAGACGCGTGCGCTCCTTTTTTTCAAAAAATTCTCGCCGCCGATGACCTTTGGCCGCGCGGAAAAAAAACGGCTTTGCGCAAGCCGCTCGCTGAATTTTTTGATGATGCAAAATTTTTCCATTCACTTTTGCCAACAAAAGAAAATGACCCGCTCGCCGAGGATTGGTCCTGGGTTCACGGCCACATGGAAACGCTGCTGCGGCTGGCGCGGGAATTCGCCGGAAAATTTTCCGAACGCAAACGCGACGACGGCGTTCTGGATTTTCACGATCTCGAACAATTCGCGTTGAAACTGCTTTGGGATTCCGTTGCGGACAAACCAACCGCCGTCGCCAGACATTGGCGCGAAAAAATCCGCTTCGTTTTCGTGGACGAATATCAGGACATCAATGCCGCGCAGGATAAAATCATCCAAGCCTTAAGTAGTGGGGCAGGCATCTTGCCTGCCCAAGGCAGGCTGGAAGCCTGCCCCACTGTCGGCAACCGCTTCCTTGTCGGCGACGTGAAGCAGAGCATTTATCGTTTCCGGTTGGCCGACCCGAAAATTTTCCGCGATTACGCCCGCGACTGGCGTGGAAAAAATGGCGAAACCATTCCATTGAGCGAAAATTTCCGCAGCCACGAGAGCCTGCTCAATTTTGTAAATTCCATTTTCAGCCTCGTCATGCGCGAAGAAATCGGCGGCGTGGCTTACGACGCGGAGGCGCAATTAAAATTCGGCGCGCCCGAATCGCGCGCAGAATTGGGCCTGGCGAAAAATTCTTCGCCGCGCGCGGAACTGCTGTTGCGATTTAAAAATAATCTCAACGAAGAAGCCGGCGACGAGGAATTGCCCGAACTCGAAGAAGCGGAAAAAGAAGCGCGCTTGATCGCGCGGCGATTCCGCGAACTCGTCACGCAAGGCCATGAAATTTGGGACGACAAAAAAAATAATTTTCGCCCGGTCGAATGGCGTGACATGGCGGTGCTGTTGCGCGCGCCTTCGGGCAAGTCCGAGTCGTTCGCGAAGGAGTTCGAGCGCGCGGGCGTGCCGCTGTCCGTCGCACGCGGCGGATTTTACGATAGCAGCGAAATCCTCGACCTGTTGAGCCTGCTGCAACTGCTCGACAATCCGTTGCAGGACGTTCCGGCCATCGCCGTGCTGCGCTCGCCGCTCGTCGGGCTGTCGCTGGACGAACTGGCGGAAATCCGGCTCGCCGCGAAGGACGTGCATTTTTGGACGGCGCTGAATCGAACTAAAAATGAAAAATTAAAAATTAAAAATGGCGCGGCGGGAAAAATCCCAAAATTTCTCGAACGATTCTCACGCTGGCGGAAATTGGCGAAACTAAACTCGCTCTCGCAATGCCTGGAAGACATTTTGGCGGAAACTCATTACGCGGAATGGCTGCGGTCGCGTCCGCGCGGCGCGCAACGTTGCGCGAACGTCGAACAATTTCTCCATCTCGCGCAGCAGTTCGATCAATTCCAGCGGCAGGGATTGTTCCGATTTTTAAAATTCATCGAGGCGCAGCAAAATGCCGACAGCGAACCGGAAGTCGCGACAGTCGCGACGGAAAATGCCGTGCGACTGATGAGCATCCACCAGAGCAAGGGACTGGAATTTCCCGTCGTCGCCGTCGCCGATCTGGCAAAAAATTTCAACGAACAGGACCTGCGCGGCGAAATTATTTTTGATGAGCAGTTCGGTCTGTGTCCGCGCGTCAAGCCGCCGCACACGGGCCGGCGTTATCCGAGCCTGCCGCATTGGCTCGCGCAACGGCATCAGCGCCGCGAACTGCGCGGCGAGGAGTTGCGCTTGCTCTACGTCGCGCTAACACGCGCGCGCGACACGTTGATTCTCGCGGCACAAGTTTCCGAAAAAAAATGGGAAACGGTTTGGACCAAACCCGGCGCGGTCACGGCGCAGAAAATTGTCGCAGCAAAAAGTTTTGCCGACTGGTTCGGTTTGTGGTTCGCGAATCAAGTCCAAAGTCCAAACTCCAAAGTCCGAAGCGAAACGAAAGGCGAATTGCCGCATTTGCGCTGGCGCATGGCCAACGACGAGGATTTTGCCGATGAAGACAAAGCGGAAAGCGGAAAGCGGAAAGCGGAAATGGAATTGCCTGAGCTGGACGACGCGACAAAAGATAAACTAAATAAAAT
>CAXUBD010000222.1:0-4689 GCA_964249225.1 uncultured Verrucomicrobiota bacterium
GTCCATTTCGCCGGTGCGGATGCGGATGGCTTTTTCAATCGAACTCACAAAAATTTTCCCGTCGCCAATTTTACCCGTCTTGGCCGATTTGACGATGGCTTCCAAAACCAAGTTTGCCTGCGTGTCAGCCACGACCAGTTCGATTTTGATCTTGGGCAAAAAATCCACGACGTATTCACTGCCGCGATAAATCTCTGTGTGGCCTTTTTGCCGCCCGAAGCCTTTGACTTCGACTACGGTCATTCCCTGGATGCCCAGCGCGGTCAACGCAGCCTTGACTTCGTCCAGCTTGAACGGTTTGATGACAGCCTCAATTTTTTTCATTTTCACCTCTCGCTTTTTATTTTGAGCAACCGAATCTTAACAACCGCGACCCGTCTGTAAATAGAATTTTACAGGACCGAAGCGAACATTTTTACCAGACTATCATGAGCTAATGAATTTGCCCAACTTGAAAACATTTACTTATACTTGAAATAGATGTTTGACAAAAATAAGAAGTCATGATTAACTTGTCACAGTTGCAACGCCGAGTAAGGACAGTTTGGTTGCACAATGATCTTTGAATTTTTGGTTTTCGATCTGTGTTCTGGTACAGATACAGGTTGGAGTTCTCCGTAATCCTACGTTGTACTCATTCGAAATTCCCCGGGTCTCTCGGCCATCCTCTGGCTGCTTGACCCGGTTTTTTTTTGCCCAAACCCTTTCGCTGCGGTCAATCCGCGACCGTGCATTCGTTGACACTGCATTTTTCCACTGTTACCGTTTGCGTTCGTTAAAATGCCGACGGACTACAAAAACACATTAAACCTGCCACGCACCGACTTTGCCATGAAGGCCGACCTTGTCGCGCGCGAGCCGCAACGCCTGGAAAAATGGACCGCCGCGAAGCTCTACGAAAAAATCCAGACCTCGCGGGCTGGCGCGGAAACCTTCGTGCTGCACGACGGCCCGCCGTTCACCAGCGGCGACGCGCACATCGGCACGGCGTTGAACAAGATTCTCAAAGACATCATCATCAAATACAAAACGCTGCGCGGCTTTCGCGCGCCGTATGTTCCGGGCTGGGATTGTCACGGACTGCCGATTGAGTTCAAGGTTTCGCAAGAGTTGCGCAAGGCTGGCACCACGGATGCCGATGCCGCCACGATTCGCAAAGCTTGCGAAGCCTACGCGTTGAAATACATGGACCTCCAGCGCGGCCAGTTCAAACGCCTCGGCGTGCTTGGCGACTGGGACCATCCGTATCTCACGCTGAACAAGGAATACGAGGCGGACGAACTGCGCCTGTTCGCGGACATCGTCGCTAAAGGCTTTGTCTATCGCGGCAAGAAGCCGGTGTATTGGAGCATCCCGTGTCGCACGGCGCTCGCCGAGGCGGAAGTGGAATATGCCGACCACGTCAGCCAGAGCGTGTTCGTGAAATTCCCTATCATCGGCCAGTCGAACACGTTCATCGTGATTTGGACGACAACTCCGTGGACATTGCCTGCGAACCTTGCGGTCGCCTACAACGAAAAACTGCAATACGTCAAAGCCACGGTTGGTGAAGAGAATTTCATTTTGTTTCGCGGATTGCTTCCGACCGTCGCGGGTAAATGCGGTTGGACGAATTACACCGAAACGCCTTACGCCGCTGAAGAACTTGCGAAGCTGCAATACGAGCATCCGTTCTGCAATCGCACAGGCAAAGCCTTCGCCGCCGACTTCGTCACGAGCGACACCGGCACCGGCTTCGTTCACATCGCGCCCGGCCACGGTTTGGACGACTACAATCTCGGCCGTCAAAATGGCCTGCCGATTTATTCACCCGTTGATGATGACGGCAAGCTGGCTTACTCAAACGAATTGCCCGTCGAGCAGCAAATGCCGGCCGAGATGGTTGGAAAATCCATTCTCGAAAAGCACGGCAAGAGCGACGCCAACGAAGCGGTGCTGCACGAACTTCGCGTCCGCCATGCGCTGCTGCATCAGGAAAATTATCACCACAGCTACCCGCATTGCTGGCGCAGCAAGACACCAATCATTTTCCGAGCGATGGACCAGTGGTTTATTAAAATTGATGCGCCTACAATTTTTAGCACAGACGTTTCTGAAGCTAGAACATTTCGCCAAGATGCCCTCGCCGAGATTGACCGCGTGAAATGGATTCCCGACTGGGGCGTGAACCGCATCAAGGGCGCAGTGCAATCGCGTCCCGACTGGTGCATCAGCCGCCAGCGCACCTGGGGCGTGCCGATTCCCGCGTTTTACGACGCGAAAGGCGAACCGATGCTCGACGCGCAAATCGTCCGCGCCGCCGCCGATCTCATTGAGAAGCACGGCTCGAACATCTGGTTTGAAAAATCCGCCGCCGAATTGTGGTCGCTCGTAAAGCCAAATAATTGGAATGGCGCGGAAGCCATTTCCAAATCAAATGACACGCTGGACGTATGGATTGATTCCGGCAGTTCCTCGCGCGCAGTCTTGATGCGACGAAAAGAATTACAGCACGCCGCAGGAAAATTTAATACAGAAGCAAACAAAGAGAACGAAGAAGCTTTGTTGTCTTCGTTATCTTCTGTAAAAAAATCAGAGACAGTCTTGCCTTGGCAAGCCGACGTTTATCTCGAAGGCAGCGACCAGCATCGCGGCTGGTTTCAATCCTCGCTGCTGCTCTCGCTCGCGGGCAACGGTGCGGCACCGTTCAAGACCGTTTTGACACACGGCTTCATGGTGGACGCCGACCGCGAAAAAATTTCCAAGAGCAAGCAGGGCGCTTACGAAAAACCGCAGACCGCCGAAGCCTACGTCAAAAAATACGGCGCGGACGTCGTGCGGTTGTGGGTCGCGTCGCAGGATTACCGCAGCGACATCGTCGTCAGCGAGGAACGCATCAACAAAGTCGGCGAGACCTATCGCGGCATCCGCAACGCGCTGCGCTACCAGCTCTCGAACCTCTACGACTTTGATCCGGCGCAACATTCCGTGCCCGACGAAAAACTGACCGGCCTCGACCGCTGGATTCTCGGCGAATTCGCGAAGCTCGAAGCCGAAGTGCTTACCGCCTACGACCAATACGAATTCCACGTCGTCTATCAAAAGCTCAGCCAGTTCATCGCCGTGGAACTCTCGTCGGTCTATCACGACGTCATCAAAGACCGGCTCTACACCGACGCCGCGAATTCACCGCGCCGCCGCTCCACGCAAACCGCGCTGCACCGGCTGGTAAGCGGCCTGTGCCAGATGCTCGCGCCGATCCTGGCCTTCACGGCGGACGAAGCGTGGGAATTTGTGCCGGGAAAAAATGTGAATTTCGTTCACGAAGCGAATTGGCGAGAAAAGAAATTCTCTCTCAACGACAAAGAAATTTTTGATTGGAAAAATCTTTTTGCTCTTCGTGAACAGGCGCTGCCAGAATTAGAAAAAGCTCGCCAGTTAAAAGTCATTGGCAAATCACTTGACGCTGTGTTGTTTTTTCCAGTTCCAATTGATTTGAGGCTTGAAGAATCCGACAGGCTGGCGTTGCGAGAATTATGTAATGTTTCAGAAGTGATTTTTGAAAAACAACTCGGCACACAATTGCGAGCCGAGCCGGCCAGCAAACACAATCGAACAAAGTGTGAGCGTTGCTGGCATTGGGAAATTGACGTTGGCAAAAATTCCGAGCATCCGACAATTTGTGGTCGCTGCGTCGAAGCAGTAATGCAATCTATCTGAAATGTTTTGTCAAAAAACACATTGACGAAACACAATCGAATTGTCCTTTTGGGCAATATGGAAAAGCAAGCTACAAAAAACGATACCGTGCGTAGTTGGCGCGCGATGCGAATCGTTTTCTGCTGGCTTTGTGCGATTGTTGCGGCAATAGCGACAGTTGATGAGTTTTATGAAGAGGCTTATACAGCAATTCATTCAAAAGCAGTAAGTGCAGTTTATGCAGCAGGGTTGACTGGTGACGCCTTAATGAAGGCGGAAGACAACATATCGGTAAATGTTCCGCTCACAGATTATCTTCCGAAAGGAATATCACTTGGAATTCTTGCAGGAATCGGAGCTTATGTTGGTGCTTGGCTTTTCATAATTGTAATTGCTTTTATCTGGTGGTTCCTTTTGGATCGAATTCGGGAATTTATGCGAGCGATAAGAGGCCAACCATAAAAATTTGCGAATAATTTTTACACTGGCTGCTGTTGCGTGAGGCAGTGCAGCGAGCCGAAGCCCCAGACCAAATCCACGGCGTGAATGCCGACGACGGGACGGTCGCGGAACAGTTCGCCCAAAATGCCGAGCGCCACGCGGTCGTTCGGGTCGTTGAACGTCGGGACGATGACGGCGGCGTTGCAGATGTAAAAATTCGCGTAGCTCGCCGGCAGCCGCACGCCGTCAAAATACAGCGGCGACGGCATCGGCAGCTCCACGACTTCCGGCTTGCCGCCGTCTTCGAGCCGCAAATCCTGGATACGCTCCCAATTTTCGGCGAGCGGCTGGTAATTTTCGTCGCGCGGATTTTTTTCGCGCACGAGCACGAGCGTCTTTGGATTTACGAAACGGCAAATGTCGTCAATGTGGCCGTGCGTGTCGTCGCCTTTCGGGCCTTTGGCGAGCCAGAAGATATTTTTGACGCCGAGATAATTTTTCAGCGTCGCCTCGATTTCCCTTTTGCCGAGACCGGGATTGCGCACCTGGATTTTCGGGTCGAGATAACAT
>CAXUBD010000223.1:0-4678 GCA_964249225.1 uncultured Verrucomicrobiota bacterium
GTTCTACACCGCGCTTTACCATTGCTTCATGCACCCGAATTTGCTGGAGGATGCCAACGGCGAATATCCCGGAATGGATTTGAAAATTCACGCGGTCAAATCCGGCCATCATCAATATCAAAACATTCCCGGCTGGGATCAATGGCGTTCCTACGCGCCGCTCATCGCGATTTTGTCGCCGAAGACCAGCAGCGACATCGCGCAATCGCTCGTGAATTATGCGCAGCAGGACGCGAGCGTCCGCGCCAACGGCGGCGGAATGCCGCGCTGGCAGCAGATCAACCGCAATTCCGGCGGCATGGTCGGCGATGGCGATGACGCGATCATCGCTTCGTTCTATGCTTTTGGCGCGCGGAAATTCGACGCGAAGGCAGCCTTGGCCTCGATGAGCAAGGGCGCGTCCGATCCGGCGGTGACTTCCGACCACGCCACCGTGCGCGAAGGTTTGAAAGATTATCTGGCGCTCGGTTATGTGCCGGGCGAATCCGCTGTTACCTTGGAATATTGCAACAACGATTTTGCGCTGGCTCAATTTGCAAATGCCTTGGGCGATCACGAAAAATATGCCGCCTATTTTCAACACGCGCAAAACTGGAAAAATATTTTTAACAATGACTCAGCATACATCGAGCCGCGCAATGCCGATGGAACGTGGCCGCAAAATTTTTCACCCGCTTCGAGCAAAGGTTTCGTCGAAGGCACGGCGGCACAATATGTCTGGATGGTGAATTTCAACCTGCGCGGATTGATTGATAAAATGGGCGGCGATGAAAAAGCCGTCGCGCGGCTGGATCATTTTTTCACGCAATTAAATTCCAGCATTTCCAGCGGCAGCACAGCCTACATGGGCAACGAGCCGTGCGAAGAATCGCCGTGGATTTATGATTTCGCCGGCGCACCGGCGCACGCGCAGGAAGTCGTCCGCCGGACGCAAAATGAATTGTTCACGTCGAAGCCGAACGGTTTTCCCGGCAACGACGACGCCGGGTCCATTTCGTCGTGGTATGTTTTTGCGTCGCTCGGTTTGTATCCGGAAATTCCCGGCGTGGCCGGACTGGTCGTGGGCAGCCCGATGTTTTCCAAGGCGACCATCCATTTGGAAAATGGCAAAACGATTCAAATCATCGGCGAAAATGCGTCGCCCAAAAATTTTTACGTCCAAAGTTTGAAAGTGAACGGGAAGAATTACGAAAGCCCGTGGATCAATTGGAGCGATCTCGCTAAAGGCGGGAAGTTGGATTTTGATCTTGGCAACCAACCTTCGCAATGGGGAAAAGATCTGAAACTTTCGCCGCCATCATTTGATGCGGTTCAGCCATAAATAAAAAATCCAGATGCAATTTGTATTTCCCACCACGCGAACCAAGCATTACCGCTTTCCCACCCACGTCAACGATTTGGTAATGGATCGCGCCGATGCGCAAACGTCGGAAGTTTTCGTCGTGGTCTTGGAACCGGGCGAAGCGCCGCCGCTGCACAAGCACGACGACACCGAGCAGATTTTTTATATTCTCGAAGGCGAAGGCGTTTTGCGGATTGGCGCGGAGCAAAAAGAATTTGTCGTGCGCCCGACGGACGTGGTGCGCATTCCGCCGACAACTTTGCATTCCATCCGCTGCGCCGGCGAAAAACCTTTGCGCTATCTGGCCGTTGATTGTTTCACCGCCGGCCGGCCCCAGGACGAACCGACTTGGGATTCGCACGCGCGCGTCATGTGCCGCAACAACGGATGGAATTATGAATCGGTGATCAAATAGTTTCCGCCACGCCTTTAGTTGCTGATGAGAAAAATTTCCTGCGTGGTGATGCTTTTAGTGAAGCCCGGCTTGAACGTCTTCGCGCGCAAAATCGTCGGGCCGGCCAGTGGCAACGGTTTTTCGTAAAGTGAATCCGAAGTTGTCGGCACGGTTCCGTCCAGCGTGTAATAAATTTTTGCGCCGGTTTCGCTTTTCAAAACGACTTCAACCGGCTTGGCAAAATTTCCGCCGCGCGGCAAAATTTCCGGCGGCGGCAAGACGGGCGGGCCGGGCAAACTTTCAATCCATTGCCGCAATAATTTCATTCCCTGCTCGTCAATCATGTTGCGCGCGAGCGGCGGCATTTTGAACGGCTCGGTCGTGTCCGTTCGCATGAAGAGAATGGAACGCCAGATATCATTCGGCGCGATGACGCGGGAATGGTCAATACGCTCGTCAATCAGCACGCGGCCGTCGATCAAATTTTGCCGCGCGAGCGGCGTGTCGTAACGCGCGTCAAAATACGCGACCGTGCCGCGCGGGCGATGACAGTTGGCGCAGTTCGCGTCGAGATACGAACGCGCGCGGTCTTCGAGGCTGCGCGCCGTGTCGGCGGCGTTTGCGAGCTTGGGGAAATTTTTTATTTCTGCGTCGGAAAAATTCGTGTCGAACAGGCCGAGATGATTCCACGCGCGCAGTTCGTTGTCGGTCACGCCGGACGGATAAGCGAGGTCGCGGTTCAGTTGCCGCGTCTTCACGCCGAGCACAAAACCGGCGTTGGCCGTGTGGCAGGTGAGGCAATCCGCGCGGCTCGGATAATACCATTGCTGCGTGCGCACGCCGGTCGCGGTCTGAATCGGAATCGCCTCGGTCAGATTGGTTTCGAGCAAGTCGGCGTCACTATTGTCCGCGCGCCATTTGTAAGTGACGCCATAAACGCCGCCGTCCGCGTCGCAAACGAGCAGGCGCGTTTCGAGGCGGCGTTGTGAGTTCGGATTCAATTCATTCGTCGCGAGCGTGAAGGTTTTTACAAACACGGTGCCTTGTGGAAAAATCCATTCACCCGTGGCGGCGAATTTTATTTTTTGATTTTCCGGCACGGAAACCCACCGTGTTTTTTCCGCGCCGTCCGACCAGAACGGCACAATCAGATCGTAGGGAATCAGCACATCGTTCGGCAAGAGGTCGAAAGCGTTTTTGAACGCGCCGGTCTGGGAAAGCAGTCGCGGCAACGCGCCGTCCGCGTGCCGAGGCATTTGCAAAAAAGGTTTTGCCGGCAGATGAAAATTGAGGCCGTAAGGTTCAGCGTTCGTTGCCGACGCATGGCAAAAAAATTGCGCCGCAAAAAAAATGGAAACGGCGATTAAATAAAATACGCTTCGGTAAATAATTGTTTTGATCTGGAGATTCACTTTCGTTGCCGTCACGGTACGGTTTTTATTTTTCAACCTGACTGGCTTTCCACTTGATGGCGGCTTCGAGACTGGCGGAAAATTTGCGCACGGTTCGATGAACATCCCCGACGGAGGCGTAGGTGTACTGGCCGGCGGGATAGCCTTCGATCAAAACATAGTCGTAAAGTTTTGGTTTGGGACCGCGCGCTTTCGGCAGGTTGGTCACAAAAACCAGGCCGACGCACGTGGTATTCGGCTCGTTGCCTTCCACGAGATTGGTCGCGCGGGTGGCGGAAACCGTGCCGGGCGCGAGCCAGTCGCGGGTGAGCGGTTCGCGAAAAAGATTTGTGTAGCCGCTGTCAACGACCAGTCCGTCCGGCAGGACTTTCAAGATTTTTCCACAGATGGACCGACGGCCTTCGATGCAGACCGCACGGATTTCCTCGACGTTTGGCGCCAGGGAAAAATTTGCGTTGGTTTGAATTGAAAATGTTTGCGGCGATGAATTGGAAATGGCCGCCGGGAGTTCGGTGAGTGCGACCGAATTGGATTGGGCGGGCGCGGAAATCGCAGTGGCGAACAACAGAGTTAAACCAAATGACAAAATATTTTTCACAATTTTTTTTGTTATGACTAAGTTTGCCGATGTCCCAGCCACGTCACAACCGATTAAAATCCTGATCGGATGATACCGTTTCAATCAATGTAACATCACAACGGCGTCCGGGCGTCTTTAATATATTGCACATGACCGTCCAGAAAAACGCGGCAGCGTCCGCCCGCGTGGATGGTGCGGCCTTTTAGGACAGGATCAACGGTGGGAATTGTGTTGGGAAAATACGGATCAACGGCCAGTTCCACATCGGTCGGGCCGTTGATAGGGCCGAGCGTTGCATCGGTCAAGCTGGCGATGATCAAGTCAGACACGGCTTGCGATTGCGATTTCCCCCAAAAATCTTCCTGGCCGACCGGATCATCTGGACGGTCAAATCGCCAGGCCCAATAACGGCACAGCGGCGCATTGGTATCCATCGAAGTGGCCTGCACGGATTGAATGGCATTGCCGGTGGGTGAATTGATCGCGGCGGGACAAGACCAAACATTCAAGTTCGGACATTCGCTTAAAAAATTCGTCGCCGCCCAGCCGGCGCGCGGATCGGACGGCGGCCAGCTTGTCCATGGATGATAGCCGCCGGGCAGGCTGGATTTCAGATCGCGCCGGTCAGGGAAATCATCGTTCTGTTCGTTGAGATATATGGCGAACGCAAGGCCGATCTGTTTGAGGTTGGAAAGGCAGACGGCCTGCTGGCCTTTTTGCTTGGCGCGCGCGAGCGCGGGCAGCAGCAACGCGGCGAGAATCGCGATGATGGCGATGACGACCAGCAATTCGATCAGCGTGAAAGCCGTCCGCCGCCGCAGGTTTTCCGGCGCTCCGCTCCGCTTATTGCGATTGGACGCGGTAGAAGCGGTAAGGATAGTTGGTCGCGTTGGCATCGAACAGGTTGAAGAAATTAGTCACGGCCAGATTGGTGCTGATCGGTGTCCACG
>CAXUBD010000224.1:0-4654 GCA_964249225.1 uncultured Verrucomicrobiota bacterium
GCATTGCGTTTTGGTGCAACCACCAAACACCAGTGAATCCCTCAACGACAATCAGATCGTCAACTGGCGCTTTGATCCGAAATCCGTTGTAGAGAAACAGCGTCTTTCGGAATTCAAACAGTTTTCCGTCGCGTTCCCGTTTTGACGGAAGCCGGTATCGCGGATTGTCTTCACTGATTGTCGCATCATCCACGACCCGGCCAGCATAGCCAATGAGATTGCCAGCGTGATCGTGTAACGGGATTGCAACCCGATCTTTGAGCGAACCGCGCGAGCAAAATCCCAGGCCGAAGTGATCAATCGTGTCTTGTGTGAATCCCCGATTGAGCAAATACGGATGTTCGTGCTTCAGTCCCTTGAGTTCAAAATCCAAGGGGACATTCACGACCACCGGCAATTCTTTCGTTTCCGGCTTGTCCGTCTTTTCGGCGGTTTTTTTCGCCGCTTGCGGCGTCCCGCCAAGTTCAGGACAAAACTGTTTTTGCAGTTCGCCGGCCACCTTGCGGAATGCCGCACCGTCTTTCGGATCAACTTTTTCCATCAGGGCCGCGAATTCCAACAGATTGCCTTTGGCCCCGCAGCCGAAGCATTGAAAAATGCCGCGTTCAAGCTGTGCCGAGAAGGACGGTGAATTTTTCTTCCCGTTGTGATTCGGCAACGGACAGTAGCCGTGATGCTGGTTACCGCTCCATTTGACCTCGACTCCATAGTGCCGGAGCACTTGTTCAAACGTGAGCTTCGCGCGAAGTTCTTTGAAATCAATCCAGGCGCTCATCAATAGTCCTCCGGTAGCAGTATGGTTGTGACCGACCGATCACATTCAGTGATAATCCAGAATTTGATTTTCTGGACTGAATGATATGCGGAAAACAGGCGACCGCCGGACTGTAAGGCTCGCTCGTTTGATTTGAAGTCTTCGGCGTCCAGTGTTCCCCAATCGCCCCGGACGTGTCGGGACAGTGCATTCAGAATTTCATCATGGGAAATGCGATTGAGTGCGTTTGATGTTACTACGGTTTGCCCAAGTGGAAACTTGGGTGCAGTTTTATCTGCCATGGGAAGTCCTTTGGTTGAGATTGTAAAAGGAACGAAAGTTCCACTTACAATTAAAGCAAGGCTCAACCAAGCCGTCAATGTGACGAGCCTCGTATTAAGGCCATCTCTATTGACTTTTATGAGTTTTTGACCTATAATTCAGTCAGTTACTTCCGGTTTTTTCCCGCTTCTATTAGCAGTTGGCCGAAGCCCGTCACACGACGTGATTGGTTTCATCAACTGCCAACCAAAAGGAGCATTATGAACATCATCGGAAAGTTCTTCGCAAAAATCAGTCAAAAGTTATTGGCTCGGCGCATCCATCGTGAAATTGAGCGCCGCATATTCCCGCAACTTGTCGGGGATAAAAACTGCGGGTATCCGTTCAGTGATTCCGTGGAGGAATTGGAAAAATTAGCCACATTTGGCGAATTTGATGCCCAGTTACACCTCGACATCATTGAACGTCGGGCCAAGCAATTGCCCGACACATACCGGCAAGCGTTCCGTTATATCGCATACCGCGACATTAACGAGCGGTTGAAAATGTATGGAGAATTCGTGCGGGAACGCACCCCGCGCATATCGGCATCGGTTGCATCGCAGCCACAGCCAGCAACGTGAATGATGAAATCATTCACAACCCCGTTCACACGAACGGGGTTTTCTTAAAAAAGTTCAACATGGTCTCTAGCCCACTTTTGAAGCACCAAGTTCGCCTTTTCGAGTTCGACTGGATTGTCCTTAAATATTTTGGCATTTCTTGCCTTTAAGATTTCAACAATTTTTGGCCCGCTCATATTTCGATCTAAATATTCTTGGGCGCTTTTCCACAGAATTTCTTCCTGCGTCATTTCCTTTTTTGGTTCGAGATATTCTTTAACCCCTTTTAATTCGAGATCAAGTTTGGCTTTTTTCAGATTAAGTTCGGCAACTTGAATGTCCCTGCTTTGTTTGGCTATGTCGTCCGCGCTTCTGTCCTTTTTTATTTTAACCGGCTTGGGCTTGTCCGGCAGGTTGATACATTGCGCGTAGTTAATTTTATTTTTGTCGTCTGACAGAAAAATCATCTCGCCACAATGATGACACTTATATGCTTTGGGTTCCCAACCACAACCTTCACAACAATTCACAAATGGAAAGTCATACGCTCGGATGTTTTTTGTCCCGCAAAGACTGCATAGCCAAGGAGTGTTGGTTTCTATGTATTGTTCGCAACGCGTGCATAAAATGCCCAAAATACGTTTGCGTAAAAAAAAGAAAAAAAGGATGAAGACGACACCGACGGCAATGGCATCCGCAACCAAAAGCGGCAGGAGATTTTGCAGTATAAAAACCAGCGGAATAAAGACGGCAATTGAAATTGCCCAATTCATGCGGGCCATGGCCTTGAACTGCCGTCTCGCCTTCAATGGATCACACGTTTGCATCTTTATTTACGAAGCCATCGCCTGATTCTGTCCTCAATCATTTGTCTCGCGGTTGCGTATTTTTCACGCGACCGACGAATTATATTTTCGCGTCGCCCATGCCGTTCGCCAATGGGCGGCAATGTTTTTCCCAAAAATGGCTCGCAATCCTGCCCGTCGGCAAGCAATTTCGCGCAAACTTCGTGATTGCCGAGGCTCGTCAATTGATTCGCCCGGTAGGTTTCGCCAAATGCCTGTTCAAGCACTTTGGCGTCACGGTGTCCGACGCGAAAAGTCACGATTGAACCGACGTTGCCAAACACCGCATCCCGTATTTCGGGCCGCAATTGGTCAACGTATTGATGCGACAGGGTGAGGCAGAGACGATATTTTCGCGCTTCCGACAAAATGGAAATAAACGAATCCGAAGCGAACGATTGGAATTCGTCAACATAGAGGAAGAAATCTCTGCGCTCCGCTTCCGGCATGTCCGCCCGCGACATGGCGGCAAGCTGGAATTGCGTCACGAGCATTGCACCTATGAGGTTTGATTTGTCCGCCCCCAATTTTCCTTTGGAAACGTCCGCAATGAATATGCGGCCATTGTCCATCATGAAGCGGGCGTTTATCCGGCTCCGCACTTGCCCCAGGATATTTCGCACATGCGGCGACATGAGCAGTTGCCCGACCTTGTTTTGGATCGGCGCAATCGCTTCGTGCAAGAACTTCTTGTCGTAATTTTCAAATTCATTCACCCAAAACGACCGCACCATCGGGTCTTTGATTTGCTTCACCACCCACGCCCGATAGCGGTCATCCGAAAGCATCCGCTGGACGCCGAGCAACGTCACATTTTCGCAATCCAAGAGCGCGGCAACGGCAGCATAGAGGATGTATTCCAGACGCGGCCCCCAAAAGTCCGGCCAGATCGTCTTGAACACGCCCACGACGCCGGAGGCGACCAAATGCCTTTCATCGGGCGGGGCGGAGCCGAGCAGATTGAAGCCGACCGGGTGTTCCATGTCAGCCGGATTGAAATATGCCACGTCCTCAATGCGGTTGCGGGGAATGTGATCGAGAATGTCATTCGCCAAATCGCCGTGCGGATCAATGACGGCGACACCATGCCCGGCTTTAATGTCTTGCAGAATCAAATTGCGAAGCAGGGTCGTTTTGCCCGCTCCGCTTTTTCCGATAGTGTATAGATGATGTCGGCGGTCGTTGTGAGAAAGGGCGAAAGGCAATTCCTGCCCCCACAGTTCGCGAACGCCTATGACAATGTGCTTTGTCATTATTCCAAGCGAACCTCTACTCCAAAAGGATGTTCTCGCCAGACCTGTATTTGGCGAGAGCATCTTTGTTGGCGACATGCGCTTTTTACGAGCCGCCAAGGTAATAGAGGCTCGTTCAGAAACGAGACTCACCCTCGCAAGAAAAAATTATATCACGGATCATATTTTCCGGCGACGGCTTTTGCTTGCGCTCGCCGTGATTTTTAGCAAGCTCTGTCCAACGCGACTTTCGGGAATGGAATCATGAATAAGATTGACCCAAAACAAGCCAAGATTTTCGTCATTGTATTTTCTGTTATCGCCTTGCTCATAAACAGCACCCAGGGTTTTGTCCGCCATCAACGGTTTTCATCCGTTTCCGCTGCCACCGACGTTATTCAAGTAGCAACGGCACAAAAAGCCGCCGAGGTTGTCGGCGCTGCCAAGACGGAATTGAATACGAACGATACCGTTAAACAATTTTCGTCCCAGCCCACGAAAGCAAGTGATTCGACAAGCCAGGACGAAATTCCAAACCCGACACAGCAAATTGGAAATCTTTGTGTCGTCCTTGAAAGTCTTACGAGATTGAATGACGGCACTTTTTCCTTAGGACTCACGCTCCAAAACAAGAGCCTCACAAATTCAATCGCCGTTGCGATGTATCACGATGTTTGTTTTTCGCAGCCTTGCGCATTACTCACTTCGATGACCGCAAGTGATGGAACACAATTTATGTGCGACGATTCTGGCCTCACTGGAATCCGTTCGACACGGTTTTCTCCTGTGCCTCTTACTGAAATAGAGCCAAATGGAGAGAGCAAAGTGTCCATTAGGTTCTGGATGCGTGGCAATCTTTCAAGAACCGCAACCTCAATTTCATTTCAATCTGAAATTGTCGTGAATCAGAATTACGACGCCCATGCGTATGATAATTAC
>CAXUBD010000225.1:0-4362 GCA_964249225.1 uncultured Verrucomicrobiota bacterium
GTTGCAATGCTCATGATTTGAAAATTATTGAACCGTTACATCGTTTAATTATTGAATCGGCAACACCAGTTTAACGATTCAACAATCCAACCATTAAACTTTATTCGGCGCGGTCAGTTTTTGATAATTCAAAATCCCCTTCACGATCGCCGCCGCCATTTGCTTGCGATAAACGGAATCGTAAATTTTTTTGCTTTCCGCCGGATTCGTCATGTAGCCGCCCTCGATCAAAACCGCCGGCATGGCCGCGTCACGCAGCACGGCGAAACGAGCGCGCCGCACGCCGCGATCATCCACGCCGACATCGACCCGGCCGAGATCATTCACATTCAGATTTTGCACGAGTGCTTTTTCCATCTGATATGCGAGCAACAGGCTTTTGTTTTCAGAACGGTTCGCCGTCGTTGCGCCGAAACCGCTGCCTTCGCCCTGCGCGTTGCTCGAACTCGCACCGACGGGCGTGATGCAGTAAGTCTCCGGCCCGGCGACTTCATCCTTGCCGGTCTGCGCCGCGTTGAAATGCAAACTCACAAACAAATCCGCACCGCGCCGATTGGCCTGCGCCGGACGGTCGGGCAACTCGACATAAACGTCTTTGGTGCGCGTGAGAATGACGTTGAAACCAAGTTTTTTCAACTGGTCGCGCAATTCAAACGCCAGCAGCAGGGTGTAGGTTTTTTCGTTGTGGCCAAAAAATCCGCCGCCGACGCGATTGCCGGAATCTTTTCCGCCGTGACCGGGATCGAGACAGATCGTCGTAATTCTTTTCGGCTCGATGTAACGCGCCGTAAACAGCAGCGGGCGGATCGTCTTATCCAAATCCAGTTGTGCGACGAGCGGAACGCCCTTCACATTCGCGACTGGAAAAGACAGTCGCACGTTCACGCCGTTGATCTGCGCCTGCGCCGAATCCACGTCGAACACCAGTCGCGTCGAGCGGTTTGTCAAAATAATTTCGTCGCCGCGATTGCGCGTGAAACCGTAGAAGCCGTTCCCGCGCGCCCAATCCGCGAGCGGCATATAGCTCTGGCCGTTGACGAAAGCCGCGTGCAATGGCGTCGCGCAAAACGCGAGACCAAATAAAACTAACGGCAAAAATAATTTCTTCACGGCGCGTTGCAAGTTGCCCGCGTGCGACGGCGGATTCAAATCAAAAGTAGCGCAGGCTTCCAGCCTGTGAAAAAAATATTTCAAAACCTGCAGGCAAGATGCCCGCGCTACTTTCTTGATTTCTCGCCGCAATCGTTTTTAATTCAACCTCAATTTTGCCATGAACATCCACGAATATCAGGCCAAGCAGCTTCTCGCGAAATACGGCGTCGCCGTGCCGCTGGAAATTCCCGTTTTCAATCTCAACGAAGTGCGCGCGGCGGCGGAAAAAATTACGGCGAGCGGTTCTGCGCGCGTCGTCGTCAAATCGCAAATCCACGCGGGCGGTCGCGGCAAGGGAACTTTCAAATCCGGTTTTCAAGGCGGCGTGAAAGTCGCGGCTTCGGTGGACGAAGCCGTTTCGTTCGCCGAAAAAATGCTCGGACAAATTTTGGTCACAAAACAGACCGGCGCGGACGGACGCAAAGTGCAGACGCTTTTGCTCGCCGCCGGCGCGAAGATCAAAAAAGAATTTTATCTCGCCGTGCTGCTCGACCGCGCGAATTCGCGTCCGCTCATCATGGCCAGCACCGAGGGCGGCATGGACATCGAGGAGGTCGCCGAGAAATTTCAAGAAAAGATTTTCAAGGAACACATTGATCCTGCCGTCGGCATCATGCCGTTTCAAGCGCGCAAAATTTCCGCCGCGCTCGGTCTCAAAGGTGATTTGTTCAACGCCGGAGTAAAATTGATCACCGGCGTTTACAACACTTGGTGGGAATGCGACGCGGCGATGGTGGAATTAAATCCTTTGGCCGTGGTTGAACTGGCCGACGGAAAAGAAACGGTTGTCGCGCTCGACGCAAAAATTTCTCTCGATGACAACGCGCTGTATCGCCACAAGGATATTTTGGAGATGCGTGATTTGAACGAGGAAGCGCCGCTGGAAATCGAGGCGTCAAAATTTTCGCTCAATTACATCAAGCTCGACGGCTCCATCGCGTGCCTCGTCAACGGCGCGGGCCTCGCGATGGCGACGATGGACATCATCCAGCATTTCGGCGGCAGCCCGGCGAACTTCCTCGACGTCGGCGGCGGCGCGAGCAAGGAACAGGTCACGGCGGCGTTCAAAATTATTTTGAGCGACCCGAACGTGAAGGGCATCCTCGTCAACATCTTCGGCGGCATCATGGATTGCAACGTCATCGCCACCGGCATCGTCGCGGCGGTGAAGGAAACGGGTTTGAAACTTCCGCTCGTCGTCCGCTTCGAAGGCAATAATGTCCTCGCCGGCAAAAAAACTCTGGCCGAATCCGGCGTGGCGATCATCAATGGAGATTCCATGTCCGATGCGGCGCAGAAAATTGTCAAAGCGGTTGGTAAATGATCAATCGTAAATCGCAAATCTGAAATCGTAAATTTTCCAATGTCCATCCTCGTCACACCCAAAACAAAAGTTCTCGTCCAAGGCATCACCGGCAGCTTTGGCGCGAAGCACGCGCAACTCTCGATTGATTACGGCACGCTCATCGTCGCCGGCGTCACGCCCGGCAAAGGCGGACAATTTTTCGAGCACGGCGGCAAGAAGATTCCGATTTTTGACACCGTCGCCGAGGCGGTGAAACAGACCGGCGCGACGGCGAGCGCGGTGTTTGTGCCGCCGCCGTTTGCGGCCGATGCGATTCTTGAAGGCGCGGACGCGGGACTCGAATTAGTCGTCGCCATCACGGAAGGAATTCCCGTGCGCGACATGGTCAAAGTAAAACGCGCGCTGCAAGGCAATCTCAAGACGCGGTTGATCGGCCCGAATTGTCCCGGCGTCGTCACGCCCGGCGAAGGCAAAGATTCGCACGGCGGCTGCCGCATCGGCATCGCGCCCGGTTACATTCACAAAAAAGGCAACATCGGCGTCGTCTCGCGCAGCGGCACGCTGACTTACGAAGCGGTCTGGCAACTCACATCGCGCGGCGTCGGCCAGTCCACGTGTGTCGGCATCGGCGGCGACCCTGTCAACGGCACGTCGCATCTCGACGTCATCAAACTTTTTAATGCCGACCCGGAAACGACCGGCATCATCATGATCGGCGAAATCGGCGGCAGCGCGGAAGAAGAAGCCGCCGAGTGGATCAAAGCGAATTGCAAAAAACCCGTCGCCGGATTCATCGCGGGCGCAACCGCGCCGCCCGGACGCCGCATGGGTCACGCCGGTGCGATCGTCAGCGGCGGCAAAGGCACGGCCGAAGCAAAAATTTCCGCGTTCAAGGCGGCGGGCATCGGCATTTCCGTCACGCCAAGCGAAATGGCGGACACACTTTTGAAAATGATGTGAACGTCGTTGAATCGTGAATTGTTAAATTGTTAAATCGGTTCAACGATCCACGATTCAACCATTCAACGATTTTGTGGGCTATGTTGATTTCATCCTGAACCTCGCCGCGCTGCTGCTGTGGATCAACTGGCGCGCGGTGCAGTTTGATCCGCTCAACAAACGGCGGCCCGCGACGCTGATCGGCACGCTGCGTCCGGCTGGCACGACGCGCGCGCGGCACTGGCAACTACTTGCGGTCATCGGCGCGCTACTGGTTTTGCGCGCGCTGTTTTACTGGCAGATCGGCTCGGCGTTCGCGCAGGTCTGGTCGGGCAAACTCGATTGGGGCGTCATCATCCTTTCGTTCCGGAGCGATTCCTTCGGGCGGATTCTTCTGTTTTCGATTTTCAGCTTCGCCCGGGCGCTGGGAATTTTTTATCTGTGGCTGCTCCTACTTTCGATTCTGGCCGGGCCGGAACCCTTGCAGCGATTGGTGCGAATGCAGTTGGGCAACCTTGACCGCTGGCCGCGCGGCGCGAAAATAATTTTGCCGTTCGCCGCGACCGCGCTGCTGTGGTGGCTGGCGAGCTGGCTGTTCGGCTGGCTGCAAATCAATCCACCGCCGGTTTCCGTGGCGCAGCGCCTCGAACAAGCGCTCATCATCGGGCTGGGCAGTTATCTCGTCTGGAAATTTCTCATCGGCGCGCTGCTCGCGATGCATCTGTTGAACAGCTACATTTATTTCGGGCGGCATCCGTTTTGGAATTACGTGAACGCGACGGCGCAAACGTTGCTGACGCCGCTGAAAAAAATTCCGTTGCGCGCCGGCAAGGTGGATTTTGCGCCGGTCGTGGGCATCGCGCTGGTGTTTTTGCTGGCGGAATTCGCCGGACGCGGACTGGTTTTGCTCTATGCGAAACTGCCGCTCTGAAAACGGTCAAGTCGTTTTCGATTTGGGAAGTTTG
>CAXUBD010000225.1:4372-4633 GCA_964249225.1 uncultured Verrucomicrobiota bacterium
ACAGCGAGCCTCCATGCAATTCCACCAGACGTTTGGCGATTATTAAGCCGAGGCCGAGGCCCTGCTGGTCCTGGATTTTGCGGTCGAACTGCTCATAAGCGCCGATGCGGCTGATCTGTTCCGTGGAAAATCCGCGGCCGTGATCTTTGATCGTGAGAACAATGTCGTTAAACGCCTCGCTCAATTTGACGCTCACTTGCGAACTGGGTTCGGAAAATTTAAACGCGTTCCGTACCAGCTCGTTCACGACACGGCCAAAAT
>CAXUBD010000226.1:0-3667 GCA_964249225.1 uncultured Verrucomicrobiota bacterium
TTGAAGGGCCGCAAACGATCAAGGAGCAGGCGGAACGTTATGTGGCGGAATACGACAACTATGATTTCTTTTTCATCCATTACAAATACACCGACAAATACGGCGAGGACGGAAATTTTCTGGCCAAGATGAAGGCGATTGAAGATTTCGACGCCGCGCTGCCGATTTTACTCCGCAAGAAACCGGACGTGCTGGTCGTGACCGGCGACCATTCGACGCCATGCGCGATGAACGGTCATTCGTGGCATCCGCAGCCGGTGTTGCTGCACTCGGCGGTGAGCGGCTCGGACAAATTGGAACGCTTCACCGAAACCGGCGCGAACAGCGGTTCGCTTGGCGTGTTCAAATCAAAATTTTTGATTCGCCAGATGCAAGCCAACGCGAAGATGTTCGACAAGTTCGGCGCGTGAAAGATTTACGATATGCGATTTACGATTGACGCACTCAATTGAAGCGCGCCGCGTAAATCGTAAATCGTAAATCGTAAATTCAATGAACCTGCCCAACAAACTCACCGTCTCGCGCTTCGTTTTGACGGCCGTGTTTCTCTGGGTGCTGTTCTGGCCCGCGCCGGTTCCGTTTCGCTACACATTCGCGCTGATTTTTTTCTGCCTGGCGGGCATCTCGGATTTTCTGGACGGTCGCATCGCGCGCGCGCGCGGACTCATCACCAATTTCGGCATTTTGATGGACCCGCTGGCGGACAAAATCATGACCTGCTCGGCGTTCATCGCGTTTGTCGAAAGCACACATTTAAATCCCGACGCGCCGGTCAAACTTGCCGCGTGGATGGTCGTGCTCATCGTCGCGCGCGAACTGGCGATCACCGGCTTGAGGCTGCTCGCGGCGTCAAAAGGCGTGGTACTGTCGGCGGAACGATTTGGGAAACACAAAACAATTTCGCAAATGGTCGCCATCATCGCGTTGCTCGTGACGGACGCGCGGAACGAATGGTGGCCGTGGCTGCGTGCTGCGTTGTGGTGGGCGCCGCAGTTCACGGAAGTCGCCTTGTGGCTGACGGTCGCGCTGACGGCGGCGTCGGGCTTGATTTATTTGTGGCGCAACCGGGCACTATATCTCGAAGATTTGTGAAGCAATTTACGATTTACGATTTACCAATCCGCGTCGTCTCACCATCCGCGCGTAAATCGCATATTGTAAATCGTAAATAATTTAATGCTTCGGCAGCGGCAGCGTGTCGCCGGAACTGGCGGGCTGATAAAGCGCGGGCTGCAAATTTTTTAACGGGTCGCTTTTCCGATGTTGTTTCCAGACGAAGCTGATCAGCGCGACCACCAAAACGATTCCTAAAATTCCAACAGCGAAGACTCCCAGCTTCCAATTGAACTTGGCCAGCAGCAGCGTGAGCTGGTCCACCAGCATGTTGTTCGGCGGCTCGGTGAGCGGCGGCGGCTCGCTGAATTTTTCAGTTTTGCCCAGCTCGGCGTCGAGCGCGGCCATCATCTGCGGCAGATCCAGTTTAAGCAGCGTGGCGTAATTTTTAACGGAGCCGCGAATGTAGATCGGCGCGGAAAACACGCTGAAATTTCCCTCTTCCAGCGCGCGCAGATGGTCGGTGCGGATTTTGGTGGCCTCCGCGACCTTCTCAATCGTGAGTTTTTTTGCTTCGCGCCCAGCGCGGAGTTGTTCGGCAACCGTTGACATTCACTTCATTTAGCGCGATTGATGTGCGCTTGGCAATCTTGGAAATTCCTTAAAAACCATGAATTGGGAAAACAGGAACGCAGGGAAAAAATCCGTTCCTGAATTCCCGCCTTCCTTATTTGAAAATATTTCCATCTGAAATTCCGCTTCTTCTTTGAACCTTTGCTCGCCTCGCGCATTCAACTTGGTGTAAATGCTGGTCGTGGCTGAACAAGAACAACTGCCCGTGTCGCAGGCCAGAGTCGGGGAACCGGCGGCTTGGGACGTTCTTTTTCAGCGCTACCAACTGCCGCTTTACGTTTATGTTTTTGAACTGGCGCACGACGAACAGGCGAGCCTGGACATCGTTCAGGACACGTTCATCGCCGCTGTCAAACACATCGGTGGATTGCGCGAGGATGGGAAATTTGGGAGCTGGCTCTTTGGCATCGCGCACCAGAAAGTCATCCAACTCTGGCGAAAGCGCGGCGGCAAAGAAATTTTGTTCGATGAAATTCCTGAAACGCCGGATAAATTTGAGAACAGCCCGGACGACTTGCTTATCCGGCGCGAATCGGAAGCTGAATTTATGAATCTGCTGAATCAATTGCCGCTGCCGCAGCGCTCCGTGTTGCTGCTGCACTTCGTCGAGGATTTTTCGCTCGAAGAAATTGCGCGCATCACCGAAACGCAGCTCGGCACGGTGAAATCACGGATGCATTACGCCAAAAAATCCTTGAGAAAATTATTGGAGGAAAAGAAATGAAAACGCCGCGTGAAATTTTATTTAGCCGCCATCAAGCCGCCGCGCCGAAACTCGAAGCCATCCGTCAAGAAGTCGTTCAAGAATTGAACAACCAAGGAACAAAGGAACAAAGTTTTCTGGATTCCTTTGTTTCTTTCTTGCTTGGTTGTTCAAATAATCTGTGGCTGGAACTGTTCTGGCCGTGCCGCCGGATTTGGACGGGGCTGGCGGCGGTCTGGATTTTGCTTTTCATCGTCAATGTTTCCCAGCGCGACGGCTCGCAAACCATGATGGCCAAATCCGCGCCGACGGCGGAAATGATGATGACGTTCCGCGACCAGCAAAAATGGCTGAACGAACTGCTGGCCGACCGTTCGCCGCCGATGGATGCCGAGCGGCCAAGAATTTTTTCACCCAAGCCACGGACGGAAACCACGGAGCTTTTGACCGCGTAAATCTGTAGGAGACGACGTGAGAAGTCTCAAATCAAAAAATTAGAGTCTCGTCACCTCGACTCCTACAAAATGAAATTATGAACGAAACACCAAAAACCAAATCAGGCTGGCGATGGTTGCGACGGATTTTAATTACGCTGGCTGTTTTCGCCACGCTGATTGCGATTCTTTACGCCGAGGAAGATTGGCGCGGCAAACGCGCGTGGAAAAATTACAAACATGAATGGGAGGCCAAGGGCGAGAAATTCGACTGGCAGGCATTTGTTCCGCCGTCGGTGCCGGACGACCAGAATTTTTTTACCGCGCCGATTTTTACGAATATACGCAACGGTAAAATCTTGATGTCACCGTATGACGACGATGGCAAACCTGACATTCACTCGGACGCGAGCCGAAGCGGTTATGCTCTTTATCGGGTGCACTTGACCGATTTTCAGCAATGGCAAAATTTTTATCGTCACCAAACCAACACGAACATGGCGAAACGATTTCCGGTTTCACCGCAAATGCAAACGCCCGCCGCCGATGTCCTATTTGCCTTGAGCAAATTTGATTCATCAGTTGACGAATTGCGCGAGGCCAGCCAGCGACCTTATGCAAACGTCCCGCTAAATTATGAAAATGGTTTCGATGCATTATCGCCATTGCTGGAAGATTTGGCGGCGCTTAAACGATGCAGTCAGCTACTGCAATTACGCGCCGTCGCAGAATTGTCTGACGGCCAAAGTGCAAAGGCGCTTGACGACGTAAAGCTGTTGTTGCGGCTGAACGATTGCCTTCACAGCTCGCCGTTTTTGATTTCATATCTTGTTCGGATGGCAAT
>CAXUBD010000226.1:3677-4629 GCA_964249225.1 uncultured Verrucomicrobiota bacterium
GTTTGGGAAGGATTGGCGGAACATAAATGGTCGGATGAACAACTCAGCGAGCTTGAAGCAGAACTGACGAAAGTGGATTTTCTGGCGGACTACGGATTCGTCATGCGTGGCGAACGGGCGTTTGCGATTGCGTCATTTGAAAATCAGCGGCGCACTCGCGAAATGATTCAGAATCAAGACGACGATTCTGGCACAAATAAACCTGTAGTCGTGAGTTTGCGCTTCATGCCCAGCGCATATTTTTATCAGAACGAACTCGCCTTTGCGCTTGTCCAGCAGCAATGGATTTTGCCGCTCGTTGATACGAACGCGCGCATTGTTTCGCCTCAAGCATTCCGTCGTGCAGATGCAGATGTTCGTGCGGAAATAAAACAGCTTTATTTTACACCTTACAAAGCTCAAGCACTTATAGTAGTTCCGGCTCTTAATGCGGGAGTCAAAAAATTTGCGGCTATTCAAGCAAGCATTGATTTAGCCCGCATCGCCTGCGCATTGGAACGCTACCGGCTCGCGCACGGCAAATATCCCGAAACGCTCGACGCGCTCGCGCCGCAATTTATCGCGCAACTGCCGCATGACATCATCAACGGCCAGCCACTGCATTATCGCCGCACGGATGACGGACAATTCATTCTTTATTCTGTCGGCTGGAACGAGATGGACGACGACGGACAAGTCGTTCTCACAAAAGGCGGTTCAGTTGACCGGGAAAAAGGCGACTGGGTCTGGCAGTATCCGCAGAAATAAATTTCCATTCACAGAAGCGAACGAAGGAAACGAAGAAAATTTTACAACTTTGTTGCCTTCGTTTTCTTCTGTTAAAAATCAAACCGCTTCCTGCCCGCCACCATCCGCGCCGCCGCCGTCGAGGTCGATCAGGATTTCGCGCGGCTCGGCGCCGTTGCTCTCGCCGACGATGCCGCGATTTTCCAGTTCGTCCATGATGCCCGCA
>CAXUBD010000227.1:0-4621 GCA_964249225.1 uncultured Verrucomicrobiota bacterium
ACCGAACGCACCTTGAGCTGGCCGACATCGTCGGCGCGTGCGCGGAATTTTGCGGCCTTCCAGCCAGTTCACGACCGGATCAAGCAAATACGCGCCGATCGCCGCCACGCATAGCGGCCATAAAATCGGACCTAACAGGTTGAAAAATTTTCCCAGCCCCCAGATGAATGCGACGCTGACACCGACAATGGCCAGCGCGGCCAACCCCGTCGCCCCCAGCCAGATGATTCGCGATTGATTTTCGGTGGGTGGTTTCATTGATATTATTGGCGCACCCGATTCCAATTTTTGCGCAATTCCTGCAAATGAATCATCCGCAATCCTCCGCGCGGATTTTGCAACCACACAAAGCACCGACATTTAAAGGTCGAATCATGTTTTCAAAAATGCCACTGCGGAAATGCGGCGTCAAGGCGTGGAAAATAATTTGTTGCCGACCTTACGACAATTCCCAAAGCAACAAGAAGCGGCTATCCAGCCAGCAACGACGGGATAAATCTTGTGATGCAATTAATTTTTTCCCAACTCCTTCGATTTTTCCGTCGCCGCGCGGACGGCGTTCATCACGACGCCGCGCAACTGGCCTTTTTCCAATTCATGCAGCCCTTCAATCGTTGTGCCGCCCGGACTCGTCACTTGATCTTTCAACACACCGGGATGCTGGCCGGTTTCCAAAACCATTTTGGCCGCGCCCAAAACGGTTTGCGCGGCAAGCTGCGTCGCGATGTCGCGCGGCAATCCGGCGGCCACGCCGCCGTCGCTCAACGCCTCGATGAATTGATAAACGTAAGCCGGGCCGCTGCCGCTCAAGCCGGTCACGGCGTCGAGCAAATTTTCTTTCACTTGCAGCGCGACCCCAACGGCGGACAAAAGTTTTTTCGCCAGTTCGCCGTCCGCCGCCGTCGCATTTTTTCCGAGCGCGAACGCGGACGCGCCTTCGCCGACGAGCGCAGGCGTGTTGGGCATCACGCGGATCACGCGCGCGCCGGCGGGCAAACCATTTTCCAATTTTGCGAGCGTCACGCCGGCGGCGATGGAAATGAGCAGATGATTTTCCGTGAACGCGCCGCGAATTTCCGCGAGCGCCGCCGGAACGTGGTCGGGTTTGGTCGCGAGAATCAGGATGTTGGCGAATTTTACGACGTCGGCGTTCGACTTGGTGGTTTCCGCGCCGACGGCCTCGCCAAAAATTTTGCGCGCGGCGTCGAATGGATCGCTCGCCAGAATGTCCTTGGGCGTGACGAGCGCGGCGCGGACGAACCCTTTTGCGAGCGCGGTGGCCATTTTGCCAGCGCCGAGAAAACCGAAGGTTGCTTTGAAAGTCATGATGTTTTTGTAACAAGTCGCGCGCGCCAGCGGAAGTGAAAACGCGCTTAAAAATTGCGGCTTGAATTCAAGCGCGGGAGTTTTATGATGCGAGCGACAATCGCAGTTTTTGACTTTTTAATTTTTCCAGACGATGTCGAACCGCCGTTCATGGGACTCATTTGAAGAGATGCGCCACGCCGCGATCGAGGGCGACGCGCAGGCGCAATGTTATCTCGGCGTGTGTTTTCAAAACGGTCAGGGCGTCGCGCAAGATTATCAGGAGGCCGTGAAATGGTTCCGCCAATCCGCGGAGCAAAACGATCCCGTCGCGCAATGTTATCTCGGCGTCTGCTATTGGACGGGCCAGGGCGTGCCGCAAGAATTCGGTGAAGCCGCCAAGTGGCTGCGCGAAGCGGCGGAGCAAGGCGATCCGGCGGCGCAGTGCAATCTCGGCGTGCTTTACGAAAGCGGCCAGGGCGTGCCGCAAAATTACGCCGAGGCCGTGAAATGGTATCGCGAAGCGGCCACGCGCGGCTATCCGGGGGCGCAATTCAACCTCGGCGTTTTTTACGAAAGCGGCCAGATCGTGCCGCAAAATTTTCAGCAAGCCGTCAAGTGGTATCGCGCCGCAGCGGAACAAGAACTGGGCGACGCCCAATGCAATCTGGGCCTGTGCTACCAGACCGGGCGCGGCGTCGAACAAAATCCGCAGCTCGCCATGCAGTGGTTCATCAGGGCCGCGCGGCAGGGAAATAAAACCGCGCAGCATAATCTCGGCTTGCACTACGCGTCGCAGGAAGCCAGCGAGGCCGAGGCGACGGAAATCGCCAAAGACACGCCGCGCTGAAAAATTTTTTACAGAAGGAAACAAAGCGAACGAAGGGGGAAAATTTTGAAATTTTTTGTTTCCTTCGTTAACTTCTGTTCAATTCTTTTAATTTTTTTTCCGCGTTTCCGCTGTCAATCGTTTCGGCCGCCAAATCCCAGCCTTCGGAAAGTGATCTTGTTTTGCCCGCAACGAACAATGCCGCCGCCGAGTTGAGCAAAACCGCATCGCGCTTCGGCCCGCGTTCCTGGCCGGAAAAGATTTCCCGCACGATTTTTGCGTTGGCCATTTTGTCGCCGCCGAGCAAATCGGCGAGCGTCGCGCGCTGCAATGGAAACTGCTCGGGCAACGTTGTGGAAACCGTGAAACCGCGCGCCTGGTAAAATTCCGCAATCGTGTTTTCACCCAGCGCGGAAAGCTCGTCCAAAAAATTTCCGCTTTCCGCTTTCCGCTTTCCGCTTTTGTCCGAACTGTCCGCTGAAACAGCGTTGGACTCGACTTTCCCGCACACGACCATCGCGCGGCGAACGCCGAGCGATTGCAGAACGTGGGCGAACGGCTCGCACATTTCCGGTCGCGGCACGCCGGCGAGCATCGCCGACGGCCGCGCGGGATTGAGCAGCGGGCCGAGCAGGTTGAAGATCGTCCGCTGGCCGCGCGCGGCGCAGATTTTCCGCGCGGGCGAAATGTTTTTGAACGCCGGGTGAAAATTCGGCGCGAAGAAAAACGCAAAATTCTTTTCGCGCATTGAACGCACCGCCGCCTCGGGCGTCAAATCAATCCGAATGCCGAGCGCCTCGAGGACATCGGCACTTCCGGCTTGCGAGGTCACGGCGCGATTGCCATGCTTGGCGACGACGATGCCGGCGGCGGCGCACAGGAGCGCGCTCGTCGTCGAGATGTTGAACGTGCCCAGGCGGTCGCCGCCGGTGCCGACGATGTCGAGGATTTCACGCGACTCACGCCACGAATCTTCAATGGGCGGCTGGACGGATTTTTCCCGAAGCGCGCGGGCGAAGGCGGCAATTTCTTCCGGCGTCTCGCCTTTGTGCGCGAGCGCGATGAGAAAATCGGCTTTCAGCGGCGCGGAAATTTTTTCGTCGGCAAGCTGTTCCACCGCTGCGCGCGCTTGCGCGTCATCGAGCGGTTGCGCGGCGGCGAGTTGCGGGATGAGGGTTTCGAGCACGCGATGATTTTAGGGTTTAATGTGCGCGGCTCAAACTGAAAGTGCGTGGACAGGCGGGGAAATTCCCGTAACTTGTCGGGCGCGAAGGCGTCTCAATGGTGACAATTCTTTGAATTAAAATTATGGCAGCAAAAAAAAGCGGCGGCTGGTTCAAATGGATCATCATTTTTTTGATCCTAGGCGCGGTTGCCGCCGGCGGCATCTGGTATTTCCAACGCGGCAAAAATGACGCGCCGCAATATCAAACGGTGGCGGTCGAGCGCGGTGATTTGACGCAGGTGGTGACGGCGACGGGCACGTTGAACCCGGTGGTGAACGTGACCGTGGGCAGCCAGGTTTCGGGCCGCATCAGCAAGTTGAACGTGGATTTTAATTCGATGGTGACGTCGAATGAGGTCATCGCGGAAATTGATCCTTCGACGTATCAGGCCGCCGTCGAGCAAAGCGAGGCCGATCTGGCCAACGCGAAGGCGAATCTTGAATTGCAACAGGTGGAGGCGAACCGCAGCGCGGATCTGTTCACGAACAAATTGATTTCCGGCTCCGATTACGACACCTCCGTCGCCAGTCTGCACGAAGCCGAAGCCACGGTGAAAATCAAGCAGGCGTCGCTTTATAACGCGAATGTTAATCTGAATTATTGCAAAATTTTGTCGCCGGTGGACGGCATTGTGATCTCGCGCGCGGTGGATTTGGGCCAGACGGTGGCGTCGAGTTTCAACACGCCGACCCTGTTCCAGATCGCGAACGACCTGACGAAAATGCAGATTGATTCCAACGTGGCCGAGGCGGACGTGGGCGGCATCGAGGAGGGACAGGATGTGAACTTCACCGTCGACGCGTATCCGTATCGGAACTTTCACGGCGTGGTCACACAGGTGCGAAATTCCCCGACGACCGTCAACAATGTCGTCACCTACGACTGTGTGATCGGCGTCACGAATGCCGATTACAAACTGAAACCCGGCATGACGGCGAATGTTTCCGTCGTCATCGCACATCGGGAAGACACGTTGACCATTCCAATTTCCGCGCTGCGTTTTCATCCGGCGGACCTCGCCGGCGCGCCCACCAACAATCCCAACGCTGCCGCGACGCAACTTGCTCAAGCCACCAATGGCGGCAATCGCGCCGGCGGAACGGGCGGGCAAGGCCGTCATGGCGGCGGGCGCGGGCGCACTGACCGGCAAATCATCCATACCGTTTATGTGTTTTCCGGCGACAAAAAAAATCCGACGTTGCAACCGGTGCAAATCAAGGCAGGGATCAGCGACGGCATTTCGTCCGAAGTGGTTTGGGGC
>CAXUBD010000228.1:0-328 GCA_964249225.1 uncultured Verrucomicrobiota bacterium
TGAATGGGCGGCAGTTTTATGAACGCCTGCGCCTGGACCGCCCCGACCTTTGCCAGCGCGTCGTCTTCATCACCGGCGACGTCATCAACGAACCGATGCGCCAGTTTTTGGAAGTTGAAAAACGCCCGTGCCTCGCCAAGCCGTTCACGCTCGTCGAACTGCGCAACGCCATCAAAAGCGTGCTGCTCGCCGCGTGAATGTTTTCGGTCGGAGGCAGGTTCATCTTTACAACCCGCCGCCGTTGCGCTTTTTTATCGGCATGAAAATTTTTTCAGCCCGGATGGCCGCCCGGATATTTTTTTGCGCGATGGTCTTAAAAGCCGGCGCC
>CAXUBD010000228.1:338-4606 GCA_964249225.1 uncultured Verrucomicrobiota bacterium
TATAGTGTTCCCGGGTTTGAATATTTAACGACCGGTCTGGATGTCCGAAGCGCCGGATGGTTCGGGCCGTTGCTTTATCGTCGGCCAGGCCGGAAAAATTCTCATCGTGAAAAAAGGTTCGGACGGCGGCGACGCGAAGGAATTCCTGAACATTGAAGACCGCCATCCGTATTTCGACAACGAAGACGGCCTGTTGAGCATCGCGTTCCATCCCGGTTTCAAGACCAACAGACTGTTTTACATTTACTACAACCAGAAAAATCCCGCAGACCAAAATCTCAAGCCGCTGAATTATCCCTTTCGCAGCGTCATCAGCGAATTCAAAGTCTCCGCCGACAACGCCGACCAGGCCGACATGAGTTCTGAACGCATCCTGCTTCAGGTGCCGCAACCATTTTCAAACCACAAAGGCGGTGAACTCGCCTTCGGCCCGGACGGTTATCTTTATCTCGGCCTGGGCGACGGCGGAAACGGCGGTGACCCGTTCGGCAGCGGCCAGAGCACCTCGACCTTGCTCGCTAAAATTCTGCGTATTGACGTGAACTCGCGCGCCACAATCACTGACGGACGGCGCAGGCAGACGTTGGAATACGGAATTCCGTCCGATAATCCGTTTGCGAACGAACCCAACATCAACTCCGGCGCGCGCAAGGAAATTTTCGCCTACGGTCTGCGCAATGCATGGCGCTACAGTTTCGATCGCGCGACGGGCGATTTATGGGCCGGCGATGTCGGCCAGGATTTGTGGGAGGAAATTGACCTTGTCACCAACGGCGGCAATTACGGCTGGAGCGTCCGCGAAGGCGCGCACCATTTCAAACCCGGACCGCCCGGCGCGCAATACGTCGAACCCGTCCTGGAATATGCGCACCGGTCGAATCTTCAGCCGCAGGGAATGTTTCCCGACCACGGCATCGGCCAGTGCGTGATTGGCGGCTATGTTTATCGCGGGAAAAAATATCCTTCGCTCGACGGCGTTTACATCTATAGCGATTATAGTCCCGGCATCATCTGGGGATTTCGCTACGACCGCGCCGCGCACAAAGTCACCGCCACCGGCACGCTGCTTCAGCAACCCAAAAGCATCACCAGTTTCGCTGAAGACCAGGACGGAGAAATTTACGTCCTGACGCAGGACGGGCAAATTTATTCCATCACCGTTCCATGAAGCCACCGGGTCGGGCGATTCTCGAAAACTCCTAAAACACTTGGCCACTGTTGGTGATTTTGGAAGTGGTGCCCACGACAGGACTTGAACCTGTACGATGTTACTCACTAGAACCTGAATCTAGCGCGTCTGCCAATTCCGCCACGTGGGCTAAACTACAGCCTGCTTAATACGCGCCGCGCCGCGTCCGGGCAAGCCAAATTGCGCCGCGGAAAAATTTAAACGTAAGCCGGCCGGAGATCAATTCAACTGCCGTTCACGCGAAAACAATTTCCGTCGTCGCCGCCTTTTCATCCCAGCCGCGCGTCGGCTCGGACGTGACGGAACTGATGTCCTTGATCGAAATCTGGCGTCCGCGCGTTTTGGGACTTTTGATTTCAATCTTCGACGGGTCGCAGGTCTGCTGATTTATTTTTTGATGCGGCGCGGGCTTGTAACGGATGAAAAGTTGCTTGGGCGTTTCCGGCGCGAAAAATAAAATGCGCGACTTGTCCGGGATGCACAGATACGCCTTGTTCAAAATCGTGCCGCCGAATTGGAACCGCTTCAGATAACTCGCCTTGCGGTCCGTGTAGGCGCAGGTGAAAACTTTTTCGCGATCCGGCAGTCCGCAATAAAACAATTCCGGCCCGACGAACAGTTTTTCCGGCAGCTCGCTGACCTTGTAAGTGCCGTCCTTGAACACGAGCAGGATTTTGTCGAACTTCGTGCATTCCAATTTGAACTCCTCGCCGGAAACTTTGTAGCCGACGTAGCCGCTCGCGCGGTCGTAGGAAACTTTGAACGACTTGAACGCGACGGCTTTCACGTCCACTTCCTCGTGCCGCGCGGATTTCGTCGTCAGGCGCGGAAATTGCGGGCCGTATTTTTCCAGCAACGCTTCGAGATGGCCGATGACATATTTCGTGAGACTCTTGAGATTTTTGCGCGTCGCGTCGAGTTCCGTTTTCGTTTTTTCCATTTCTTCGCGATGCTTGCTGATGTCGAACAAAGAAATCCGGCGGATGCGAACCTGCAATAATTTTTCCACGTCCGCGTCAATCATTTCGCGGACGAGTTCTTTTTTGAACGGCTTAAAACCCTCATAAACACTGGCGAAAACCGCTTCGTTCGTCTTGCACTTCTCGATCAATTTGTAAATGCGCTCCTCGATGAAAATGCGTTCGAGCGTGCGATAATGCAATTCGTCGAGCAATTGTTTCTCGCGCAATTCCAGTTCGCGTTTGAGGATCGCGACGAGCTGTTCGGTGTTTTCGCGTAGAATTTCCGAAACGGTCAGTTCAACCGGACGATTTTCCTTGATGACGACAATACGGCTCGCGATGGAAATTTCGCAATCGGTGAACGCGTAAAGTGCGTCCACCAATTTTTCCGCGTCCACGCCCGCCGGACATTTGATTTCGATCTCGACATTCTCGGACGTGAAATCGTTGATGGATTTTACCTTTAATTTTCCTTTTTGCACCGCGTCTTCGATGGACGCGATGAGCGAATCCGTCGTGGTCGTCGGCGGGATTTCCTTGATGACGACGGTGGATTCGTCCTTCGTTTTGATTTTCGCGCGGACTTTCACCGAACCTTTGCCGTCCGAATAATCGCGCGCGTCCATCAAACCGCCGGTCGGAAAATCGGGCAGGCATTTGAACGGCTGTTTTTTCAGGATCGCGATTTGTGCTTCGAGCAGTTCGGGAAAATTGTGCGGCAAAATCCGCGCGCTCAAACCGACCGCGATGCCTTCCGCGCCGAGCATGAGGTTCAGCGGCAATTTGCACGGCAGCGTCACCGGCTCTTTGTTGCGTCCGTCGTAGCTCGGAATGAAATCCGTGATTGAATCGTTGAAAACTTCCGTGCGCGCGAGTTCGGTCAAACGACATTCGATGTAACGCGACGCGGCGGCAGGATCGCCGGTGAAAATATTTCCAAAATTTCCCTGGCCTTCGATGAGATAACGCTTGTTCGCCAGCACTACGAGCGCGTCGCCGATGGACGCGTCGCCGTGCGGATGATATTGCATCGTGTGACCCACGACGTTGGCGACCTTGATGAAACGCCCGTCGTCCTTCTCGTGCAACGCCCACAAAATGCGCCGCTGCACCGGCTTCAAACCGTCCGCGAGATTCGGAATCGCGCGATCGCGGATGACGTAGCTGGCGTAATCCAAAAACCCGCGATCCACACGCGTATGCAAACCGGCTTCGAGTTTTTTCGGATCAAACGGCTTGTGAATCATCGTCGTCTCGACCGTTTCGGCGACGACGTGATCTGCGCCGTTGCCATTCGCGGCGGCGGATTTTCCATTTTTGGTTTCCACCGGTGCGATAGGTTGCGCGCCTTCGATAGGCAATTCAGGTTGACCGGAATCTTTTTTACGTTTTGACATTTTACAAATTGAAAAAAGTTTATTCCTCCACCGGCACGACGAGTTTGTCCATGATATAATCTTTCCGCTCCGGCGTGTTCTTGCCCATGTAGAAATTAAAAATCGGCGCGGACTCGGCGCGCGGCGCGTATTCGATTTTGCTCAAGCGCATTTCCTTGCCGATGAATTGCGCGAATTCCTTCGGGCTGATTTCGCCAAGACCTTTGAACCGCGTGATCTCTGGTTTGCCGCCGAGTTCTTTGATGGCGTTGTCACGCTCGGTTTCGCTGTAGCAGTAAATCGTTTTCTCCTTGTTGCGCACGCGGAACAGCGGTGTTTCCAAAACGTAAACGTGGCCGTCGTGGACGAGCTGCTCGAAAAATTTGAAAAAATATGTGATCATCAGATTGCGGATGTGCATGCCGTCCACGTCCGCGTCGGTCGCGAGAATGACCTTGTCGTAGCGCAGGCCCTCGGTGTTGTCCTCGACGTTGAGCGACTGCATGAGATTATACATCTCGTCGTTTTTATACATGATGTCGCGCTTGAGATCCCAGACGTTGAGCGGCTTGCCTTTCAAAACAAAAACGGCCTGGTTGTTCACGTCGCGGCAACTCGTGATCGAGCCGGCGGCGGACTGGCCCTCGCAAATGAAAACCATCGTGCCTTTGCCTTTTTCCTTTTTTTTGTCGAAATGATTTTTGCAATCTTTCAACTGCGGAATCCGAAGAGTAATCGCCT
>CAXUBD010000229.1:0-2310 GCA_964249225.1 uncultured Verrucomicrobiota bacterium
CCGTAATAAACCGAGTTGACGAGCCGCAGCAGGCGCGAGGGTAGGCGGGGATCGCAGCGAATGATTGCGGCGATCTGCGCGGGGTAACGATGTTCGGTCGAAACCAGACCCTGCAACGTTTTGTTGATGCTGCTCAAGGACGGCAGCGCGGGACAGCGAGCGAGGCGCGCTTGAATTTCACCGGGGCCAAGGCGTTTGCTGTTTACCGACGTTAAGTTTTGCACTTTTGAATAAACCGTTTTGATTCCATCGGTTCCTTTCGGAAAAACTTTAGCGTTGTGAATAACTTTTCAAAATTTTCCTCAAGCCACCGGCAAGTTTTGCCGACTTAAAGGCGGACATCGCGGTCGTTGCCAATCGGCAACTCACAAAAAATAATCCACAAAGCAAATCAGCACGGCATGAACGGTTTTTTTAAATGGCGTAGATTCGTTGGTGTGACCGGCGCGGTGGCTGGCGGCCTGCTTGCGATCCATCCGGCGCGCGGCGCGCGGGCGTATTTGCCGGTCGTCGGGCCGCCGTCATTGCGCTTACAGGTCATCACGAAAAATCATTTGGTTTTCAACTTGGAATCCTTCAGGGAACCGCCAAAAGCGGCGGAAACCAATACCGTGGCGCATACAGTCGCGCCCGCTGCCGTTGCCACCAATATCATTGCGGCTCCGAATCCGATTCCCATCGTTGCGGCCAACACAAATCAGGCAAATCAAGTTCCGGCCAAGCCGGAAACGGTAGCCGACGCAAAAAATAATCCCGTCCCGCCGTTTAACTTTCCAAATCCGTCGGCGGCGGCAAGCGATTTGCTGACAGTCACTCCGCAAATGATCACTGAATATCTTAAGCCGGCGCAAAACGCCGCCGACCAGCCCGGAACCGTCGTGTTTGTGCCGGTGGAAATGCAATTTACGCCGCCGACACCAAAAACTTCCGGCGAAAGCCAGGCCATTTACAAAGTCCCATGACTTGGTCCGGCGACAAGCGGCGGCGCGGCAAAATAAATTCCGCGCGCGGGCGGTTGCTGGCGGCGTGCCTGCTCTTGGCGTTCCAGCCGTCGGCGCACGCGGAATCTACGGATGATCTGCCCTTTGTCGTGCCGGCGATTTCTGCGTTGAGGGATTTGAGCCGTTCCAATTCTGCGGCGGCGGACACGAATCTTTCTTCCAATGCCGTTGCCAGCGGGCTGGCTGGAACCAATCATTTCAGCGCCCGTCTGGTGATGGCCCGTTTCCTCGAAAATTCGCGCCAGCCGGAAAAAGCCGAGCCGCTGCTCGTGGATTTGCTCGCGGAAAATGTTCCGGAGCCGGTCCAGAAATCCGCCTTGCTCGAATTGGGCGCCGTGGTGCGGCAGGAAAATGATCTGCCGCGCGCCCAGACGATTTACGCGCAATTTCTCAATCGCTGGCCGAATGACGTGAAGGTTCCGGAAATTCTGCTCCGCCAGGGCGAAATGTTCCGGCAAATGGGTTTGAGCGATCTGGCGCTCGGAAAATTCTACAGCGTAATGACCTCGGCACTGGCGCTGAAAAATGACCAGTTCGCTTATTATCAAACCCTCGTTCTGCAGACGCAGGTGCAAATCGCCGAAACACATTATTTGACGGGCCGATTTGCTGATGCGGCGGATTTTTATTCGCGGCTGCTGCAAAATGATTCGCCCGCGTTGGATCGGCCGCAGATCCAATTCCGATTGATCCGCTCGCTCGCGATCATCGGGCGCAATGACGAGGCCGTCGGTCAGTCGCAGGATTTTATTTCCAGGTTTCCCAAAGCGGATCAGGCGCCGGAAGTGCGTTATTATCTTGCCGAGGCATTAAAAGCTCTGGGCCGGAACAATGAGGCGCTGCAACAGGTTTTGTTATGCCTGCAGGAGCAAAAAATAAAAACCCGGGACGATCCCGAAGTGTGGGCCTACTGGCAGCAGCGCGTCGGCAACGAAATCGGCAACCAGCTTTATCGCGAAGGCGATTATGTCAAGGCGCTGGAAGTTTATCTCAATCTCGCGCAACTTGATTCGTCGCCGAAGTGGCAGGTTCCCGTGGATTATCAACTGGGCATGACGTATGAAAAATTGCTGCAGCCGCAAAAAGCGGAGGATACTTACAATCAGATCATCGCGCGCGAAACGGAAGCCGGCACGAACGCCACGCCCGGATTGAAAGCCGTGTTCGCCATGGCGCGCTGGCGCGTCGGTTTCATCAAATGGCAGGCGGGCGCAGAAGCGGTTGACCATTCGTTGATCGAAGCCTCGGCCACCGCAAAAAATTCCACCACCAACTCACCCTCAAAAAATGAATGATTCCATCACGACTG
>CAXUBD010000229.1:2320-4584 GCA_964249225.1 uncultured Verrucomicrobiota bacterium
CGCATTATCTGGGCGTCACTCCCAACAACCTCAAGCGCCTGCATCTCGAAGGCAAAGGCCCGAGCCCGATCGTCACGACAGGCGGCCGGCGATCCTATACGGCCGCGCAGATGAGCGAATTGCGGACCTATCTCGACTTGTGCGAGGAATTTCTGGTGCTGGCCGTGCGCGAAAACCAGGCGTTGTCCGGCCAAGCGGTTTACCAGCCGATTGAGTTTCATCAGAAACGGCAGAACCTGTTGCCCCACCTCGAAACCGTTTCCAAAAGACTGCGTCAACTGCGGCTGATCTGGCAACAAGCGTCCCCGTCCGAACGCGAGCGATGTCATGAAGCAAAACCGTTGTTTCAAACCATCCAAAGTTTACTGATGAAACTGCTGACGCTGGATCGGGAAAACCAGCAGGCCATGCTGCGGCGCGGTCTGGTTCCGACTCAACATTTGCCGGCGATGGCCATCCAAAAGCCGCATTACGTCGCCAGCTTGTATCAGCGCAACGCCACGGTCTGACGAAAATGAACGGCGGATTTTAGTTTGCTCAATGAAGGCCGGCGTCATCACCCGCGATACAACAATCCGCAGATGATTAACCCACTTGGTTTCCTGGCCCGCGCCGTTTAAGTTGAGCCAGTGCCGACTGACATCAAATCCCTCACGCGCGAGGAATTGGAAGTCCAATTCAAAAATTGGGAGCAACCAATTTATCGCGTCGCGCAACTGCTCGACTGGCTGTATGCCCGGCGCGTGACGGCTTGGGACGCGATGACGAACCTGCCGAAAGTCTTGCGCGAAAAATTGCGCGAAAACTTTTCACTGCAAACGCTCGAGCTTGTCCGCAAGCAAGGTTCGCATGACACGACGCAAAACTTTCTCTGGCGGCTGTACGATCATTCGCTCGTCGAAAGCGTTTTGATCCCCGCGAATCCCGCGCTTTACGGCGAGGCGAGCGACCGGCACACGCTCTGCATCTCCACGCAAGTCGGCTGCGCCTACGGCTGCAAATTCTGCGCGAGCGGATTGGACGGCTGGAAACGAAATCTCACGCCGGATGAAATCGTGGAACAAATCCTCGCTGTCGAACGGTGGAATGAAAAACAGGAACCAACTGAAACCTCCGATTCACGATTCACGATTCACGATTCACGCGTCGTGAACAACGTCGTCGTCATGGGCATGGGCGAGCCGCTCGCGAATTACGACAATTTGCTCAAGGCGCTAAAAATTCTGAACGCGCCGTGGGGCGGCGGCATCGGCGCGCGTAAAATCACCATTTCAACCAGCGGCCTCGCCCCGCAAATCCGCAAACTCGCACTGGAGCCGATGCAATTCCGCCTCGCCATTTCCCTGCACGGCGCGACTGACGAAACGCGGAATAAAATCATGCCGGTGAATCGCAAATATCCGCTCAAGGAACTCATCGCCGCGTGCGAAGATTATCAGCACGAAAAAGGCCGCATGATCACGCTGGAATATATTTTGATCGCCGGCGTCAACGATTCGCTTGACCAGACCAAGCCGCTCTCCGCGCTCGCACGCCGACTGTATGCGAAGATAAATTTGATCCCCTATAACCAGGTTGAAGGCCTGGAATGGGAACGTCCCAGCGAAGAAGCCTGTGAAAATTTTCTCGCCGCGCTCGAAAATGAAAACGCCATCGTCACGTTGCGTCGCGAAAAAGGCGGCGACATTGACGCCGCCTGCGGACAATTGCGGTTGAAGACGGAACGGGAGTTAAGCACCAAGCACCAAGCTCCAGAGAAACTTCAAGCACCGGACATTAAGTAAGACCAGACCGCATGCTTTCAGATTGGAGCTTGAGAGTTGGAATTTCTCGGTGCTTGGAGCTTGGATTTTGGAGCTTTTAACGACTCTGCATTTTACATTTTGAATTTTTCATTTTTAATTGTCCTGTGATTGCCTTACTTGACTACGGCTCCGGCAACCTGCGCAGCGTCCACAAATCGCTGCTCAAGGTCGGCGCGAACGTGCGTGTCGCGCAGACGCCACGCGAGATCGGCGATGCTAGCGCGATGGTTTTGCCCGGCGTCGGCGCGTTCGACGATTGCATCAACGCCATGCGCAAACAGCATTTGCTCGAAGCCGCGCGCGATTTCATCCAGACCGGCAAACCGTTTCTCGGCATCTGCGTCGGCTATCAGGCGCTGTTTGAACGGAGCGAGGAATTCAATTCCTGTGCCGCCGGACTGGGCGTGTTTCAAGGCAGCGTCGTCCGCTTCGCGGAAAAGCCCGGGTTGAAAATCCCGC
>CAXUBD010000230.1:0-4502 GCA_964249225.1 uncultured Verrucomicrobiota bacterium
GGTTATCAGCGCATCCTGCTTTCGCCGGGGGTTGAATTCCACATTCATCCGGTGAAAATTTACGCGGACGCGGAATTTCCCGTGTATCAAAACTTCACCGGCGATCAACTGGCCGGGCCGGTGTTGTTTAAGTTGAGCATGAGTTATATGTTTTGAAGTTGAAAAATAATTTGGCCATGTCCAATAACGCCGGCTCCAAAAAACAAAATGACGAACGCCTGTTCTTCTGGGTTGCAGGCGTGTTGACGTTCGTTTTCGGAGCCGGCTTTTGTTTTTTGATCGTGGCGATGAGCAGCCGGGAAAAAAATTCCGGCATTCAGCCGGATCACCCGCGCCGGCTCATCAGCTTCGCCTTGACCGACCGCACGGGCCGCACGGTCACGCGGTCGGAACTGGACGGAAAATTTCTCGTCGTGGATTTTTTACTCACCAGTTGCACGCTGCCCTGCCGCGAAGTCAACCGCCACATGACGGAAATCCAGCAACTCACCACGAACCAGCCGGACGTGCGACTCGTTTCGCTGACGGTTGACCCGCGCACCGACACGGTTCCAGTGCTCGCGAAATATGGCGAAATTTACGGCGCGGACACGAATCGCTGGCTGCTGCTCACCGGCGAAAAAAATGTGCTGTATGATTTGATCGGCACCAGTTTTTTGCCGCAGGACGCGGACGATCCGTTCAGTTATATGCCGGGCAATTTCGCGCACACGGATCGCATCGCAGTCGTGGATGCGCGCGGCAACGTGCAGGCTTACTTCGACGGCCTGCGCGATGACGCGGCGGATTCGGTCGTCGCCGAAATCGCGCGGCTGCGAAAATGATTTTATGAAACGCCTGAATTTTTTTCTGATGCTGCTTTTGATCGTCGAATCCGGCTGCAAGCCTGAATCATCGGCAAATCCGGCCGCAAAAAATTTCGCCGCGCGTGGAATCGTCCGGCAAATTTCGCCCGACCGGCGCACGGCGACCGTCCAGCATGAGGCGATTTCCGGTTACATGGGCGCGATGACGATGGATTTTCCGGTGAAGGAAACGAATGAACTAAACGGCCTCGCGCCCGGCGACGAAATCACTTTCAAACTTGTCGTGAGCGAAAACGATGATTGGATCGAGGACGTTCATTTCATTTCTCATCGCGTTGAAAATGTGACCAACGACGTTTTTGTGTTTCACGTTCCGTCGGCGGAACTCAAGCCGGGCGATTTGCTGCCCGACGCTGAATTCACGGACGAAAATGGAAACCGACTCCGGCTCTCCGAATTTCGCGGGCACGCCGTGGCGTTCACTTTTTTCTTCACGAGCTGCCCGCTGCCGGAATTCTGCCCGCGCATGAACAATAATTTTTCCGACGTCCGGAAAATTTTGCTCGCGGACACGAACGCGCCGGTGAACTGGCAGTTGCTTTCCATTTCCTTCGATCCCGGTTTCGACACGCCGCAACGGCTGACGGATTATGCTAACTTTTATCGCCGCGCGGACACGAACCGATGGCTCTTCGCCGTCGCGCCGACGAACACGCTGGCGGAACTCGCGCCGCGCCTCGACCTCATCGTCATGCGCGAAAACGGTTCGATCTCGCACAACCTCCGCACCGTCGTGCTCGACACGCAAGGACATATCGCGCGCCAGTTTGACGGCAACGAATGGACGCCGCCGGAACTGCCCGCCGAGATTCTGGACGCCTCGCGTCTGCCGCCCAACTCCCCGCCGTGATGATGGCGGTTTTGACTTCCCGCATATTTCGTTTAACTTGGCTGCCGGATTTTCCGCCATGAACTTGACCGAACAAATGACCGCGCTGGCCAAACAAGCCAAGGTCGCGTCGCGCGAACTCGCCCGGTTGACGACGGCGGAGAAAAATTCCTGCCTGCTCGCGATGGCTGACGCGCTCGAAAAACATTCCGGCGCAATCAAAGAAGCCAACGCGCTCGACATGGAAGTTGGCGCAAAACTGGGCTTGTCAGCCGCGATGCTCGACCGGCTCAAGCTGGATGATAAAAGAATTTCCGGCATGGCCAAAGGCTTGCGCGAAGTCGCCGCGCTGCCCGATCCGCTGGGAAAAATTTTGGACGAACGCGTGCGGCCGAACGGACTGAAGCTGCAAAAGATTTCCACGCCCATCGGCGTCGTCGTCATCATTTACGAATCGCGCCCGAACGTGACGGCGGATGCCGCGAGCCTTTGCTTCAAATCCGGCAACGCGACAATTCTGCGCGGCGGCAAGGAGGCGTTGAACTCCAATCTGCTCATCGCGCAGACGATGATTGACGCGGGCAAAAAAGCGCTGGCGCATTTTCCGGAACATGCGATCCAAGTTGTGCCGACGACCGACCGCGAGGCCATTCCGATTCTGCTTTCGCTCACGCAATACGTTGATTTGTGCATGCCGCGCGGCGGCGAAAGCCTGATCCGCGCCGTGGCCGAGTGCAGCAAGGTTCCCGTCATCAAGCATTACAAAGGCGTCTGCCACGTTTTTGTGGATGCCGCCGCCGATTTGAAAATGGCCGGGGAAATTGCGATGAACGCAAAAGTCCAGCGCCCCGCCGTTTGCAACGCGATGGAGACTTTGCTCGTGGATAAAAAAATTGCGGAAAAGTTTCTTCCGCAGATTTCGCAGAAGCTCGCAGATAAAAAAGTTGAACTGCGCTGCGACGCGGAAAGTTTTTCCACTTTTTCAAAACTGAAAATTGAAAACTTAAAATTGAAAACTGCGAACGAACAGGATTGGTTCACCGAATACAACGATTACATTTTGAATGTCCGCGTCGTGGACGGTTTACAGCAGGCGATTGAGCACATCAATTTTTACGGCTCGGCGCATTCGGACAGCATCGTCACGGCGAACGAAGCGCATGCCAAAAAATTTCTTGCCGAAGTGGATTCGGCGACGGTTTATTGGAACGCCTCGACACGCTTCACGGACGGCGGCGAGTTCGGCATGGGCGCGGAGATCGGCATCAGCACGGACAAAATCGGCGCGCGCGGCCCGATGGGTTTGGAAGAATTGACGAGTTACAAATGGCTCGGCTTTGGCAGCGGGCAAATCAGGAATTAAATTTGTGAGTTCAGAAAATTTCTCTGCTGCTGAAAAAGCAAAATTCATTCGTGAGCAAATTCCGCCCGGCGGTTTGTTTGCCGGAATGAAATGGAAAATTTCGCCTCAACCTTTTTCGCTCGGCGAAAATCTGGCACAGGAAATCGACTCGCGCGGCCGTGTGCTGCTGCAATTTTATCGCGCGGTCAATTTGCTTTACCGAAAAAGTGTCGAAGGCAAGCAGCCGGAATGGGTTTCACGCTGGCTGGATTTGGGCAAGCCGCGCGAGTTGGTTGAACTTCAGCGCGCGCCCGTTTTTAAAAATGAAATGCCGCGCGTGATCCGGCCGGATATTTTGCTGACGGAAAATGGTTTCAGCATCACGGAGCTGGATTCGGTACCGGGTGGCATTGGGTTGACGGCGTGGCTGAACAAAACTTATTGCGAGTGCAAAGCCCAAAGTCAAAAGTCCAAAGTCATCGGCGGCCACGATGAAATGATTCGCGGGTTTGAAAGTATTTTTGGCGACGCGAAAAATGTTCACGTTGTCGTTTCGGAAGAAGCCAAAACGTATCGGCCGGAAATGGAATGGTTGGCAAATCAAGTTCAGGGTTCACGGTTCAAAGTTCAGGGTTCAGAATTTTTAGATTTCAAAGAAGGTGATGCCGTTTACAGGTTTTTTGAATTGTTCGATTTGCCAAACGTTCCAAATGCAAAAAAGATTTTTGAACTGGCCGTCGAGAAAAAAATCCGTTTGACGCCGCCGCCGAAACCGATTTTCGAGGAGAAAATGTTGTTTGCGCTTTTGTGGAATCGCAACCTGCAAAATTTCTGGCGGCAGGAATTAGGCGAAGGTTTTTTGGCACGTCTGAAAAAAATTATTCCTTATACCTGGCTGGTTGACCCGGCGGCTTTGCCGCCACATGGCGCGATTCCCGAACTGAATCTGACGGACTGGCAACAGTTGAAAACGCTGTCACAGAAAGAGCGCGATTTGATTTTGAAAGTTTCCGGTTTTTCAGAAAACGCATGGGGCGCGCGCGGCGTTTTTCTCGGCAGCGATTTGTCGCAGGCGGACTGGAGCGCGGCGGTGGACGCAGCGCTGAAAAATTTTGAGGCGTCGCCCAGCGTGCTGCAACGTTTTCACAAACCGTCGCAAGTCGAGGCAAGCTGGTTTGATTTTGCGAAAAATGAAAATGTGCCGATGAAAGGCCGGGCGCGGCTGTGTCCGTATTATTTCGTCAGCGGCGAAGGTGATTCGGCGCGACCACAACTTGGCGGAGTGCTGGCGACGATTGTTCCCGCCGACAAAAAAATTGTCCACGGAATGAGCGAGGCGATTCTGGCGCCCTGCTCCGTTTGAAATCTTGCCAAACCCCGCCGCACCGCGTAGTTAATAGGCTCTTCGACGCCAGTTTAGCTCAGTGGTAGAGCAACGGTTTTGTAAACCGTCGGTCGTCGGTTC
>CAXUBD010000231.1:0-4174 GCA_964249225.1 uncultured Verrucomicrobiota bacterium
CCTCTGCGACACCCTGAAGACCGGCGACGTCGTGACGGTGGACCTCGACGCCGCCACCGTGACCGTCCAGGCGACCGGCGAAGTCATCAAGTTCAAACCGCTCGGCGACGTCCGCCCCGTCGTGGACGCTGGCGGCCTGTTCAATTACGCGCGCCAGAGCGGGATGATTGCGGCGCAGAAATAAAATTAGTTGTATTGCAAGTGACGGATTTGGTTTTCTCGCTCGACAGGCTTGGTAACCGCGCTACCATTTTGCGATATGGCAACCTTCACTCCGGTGAACAGCCCTGAAACAAAACTCCGCACTTTGCTGACGGATCGGAACACGCCGTCGTGGAGTTTTTACACTCCCCTCGCCGCCGCCCGCTCTGGATCATCGTCCGCCATCACCCGAACTCGATAGCAGCAATCTGGTCGCGCCGCCGGGGAAAAATCCCGAAGCGGGCCTGCCGGTCTTGACCCGTCTGCGACCGGCCTTTATGTTGGCGTCATGGCAGACGCCAAAAAGAAACGCAAAGCCGTGATGTTCGGTGTCGGCCTTGATTCCGACGGCCACAAGCGGCTGACGACCGGCCTGAATTTCGCGCTCGTCGGCGGCTCGCAGGAAACCCACGAGCAGATGACCGAGAAGGCCGTCAAGATCAACGAAAAACTCAAGGCGCGCGGCAAACAACTCGAAACCGTCACGCACGAGGAGTTCGACGACATCGCGCAGGAAGTGGGATTGAAGAAAGTTCCGCGCAAATCAGAGCGTTGAATTTATCTTCATTGGACACGCGGCGCAGCTGTGCGACCTTCTCATTGTGTTAGATCAAAATTTCCCGGTGCGCGCCTTGTGGTTGCTTGGCCTCTCGATGTTCAGCGTGTGCGGTTGCTCCACTGCGTCCAAACCAGCGCCGATGCATACGGTGGCGCACGTGGATTTGAACCGCTATCTGGGCAACTGGTATGTCATCGCCAACATCCCGTATTTTTTGGAGAACGGTAAAGTCGCCTCGTATGACACTTACTCAATGCGTAAAGACGGACGCATGAACAATATTTTCACGTTTCGCAAAGACTCGTTCGCCGCGCCGGAAAAAAGCTGGCACGGCGTCGCCTGGGTTGTGAACAAGGAATCGAACGCCGAGTGGAAGGTGCGTTTTCTCTGGCCGTTCACGTCCACGTATCTCGTGCTGGAACTCGACCCCGATTATCGCTGGGCCGTGGTCGCGACGCCCGGACATAAATTGCTCTGGGTGCTTGCGCGCGGACGTTCGCTGGATGACGCGACTTATGCAGAAATTCTACAACGCATTCAGGCGCAGGGCTACGACGTGAAACTTGTCAAGAAAGTGCCGCAACCCGCTGGGTCATGATTTTTTCGCGCGGATTTAAATGACCTGAAAAGTTTTCATGGCCGCGCGCGTTTTCTCCGGCGTTTCATGCAGAATCGTCCGCCAGCCGCGCTTGACGGCGGTCTCGATGTTTTCCGCGCGGTCGTCAATGTAGATCAAATCCGCGCCGCGTCTGCCGGTTAGATTTTCCAGCGCCTCGTAAATTTTCGCATCCGGCTTCATCGCCCCGACTTCGTAGGAAAAAATATAGCCGTCGAAATCATTGAAAAACGGAAAATCACGCCGGACATGTTCGATGGCGAGATCATTGGTGTTTGACAGGATGTAAGTTTTGAAGCCGCGCTGCCGCAGCTCCGCATGGAGCGCGATCATCGGCGCGATCTCCGTGAAAATCTCCGTGAAGTAATCGTTGAACTCGACGGCGCTGCCTTGAAAACCGGTCGCCGCGCGGATGGCCTCGAAAAAATTTGCGCGCGTGAGCTGGCCGCATTCGTATTGCCACAGTAACGGCGAAGTGGCGAGAAATTCGTGGAACTGTTCCGGCGGCGCGGTGCTGCGCGCGGCAATTTTGCGCGCGGCGATGGACCAGTCGAAATCCACAAGAACTTTGCCGAGATCGAAAACAATGTTTGGCTTCATGACATTTCACGGCGGCTCTCAAGCGCGCGGTTGAGCGTGAGTTCATCGGCATATTCCAATCCGCTGCCGGCGGGCAGGCCGAAGCCGATGCGGGAAATTTTCAATCCAGTTCGCGCCAGACGTTTTGCCAGATAATTACTCGTCGCGTCGCCTTCCACGTCCGTGCCGAGCGCGATGATGATTTCCTTGATCGGCTCGCTTACCAGTCGTTTCTCCAAATCGGAAATTTTCAAATCGTCCGGTTCCACGCCGTCGAGCGGGGAAATTTTTCCGCCGAGCACATGGAACTTGCCGCGAAACGTGCCGGATTTTTCCACGCTTAAAATATCCACCGCGCGTTCGACCACGCAAACGAGTGACGCATCGCGCCGTGAATCTTCGCAAATCAAGCAGGGGGAATTTTCGGTCAATGAACCGCAGATCGTGCAGAACTGGATTTTTTCGCGCGCAATCAGAATTGAGTCCGCCAATTGTTTGACGATTGGGGAATCCGTTTGCACGAGATGGAGCGCGATGCGTTCGGCGGAACGCGGACCGACGCCGGGCAGTTTGCTCAAGGCGGAAATCAAGTTAGAAATGGAATCGGGAAGCATCGTTATATGGTTAAACGGTTGAATCGTGAACTTTTCAAATGACAATTCAACGCTTCAACCATTCAACGAATCACACTTCACATCATTCCCGGCAGACTCAAACCTGCCGTGACCTTGCCCATTTCCGAATTGGAAATTTCCTTTGCCTGGCCAAGCGCCTGGTTCGCGGCGGTCAAAATCATGTCTTCGAGCAGTTGCGCATCCGACGGATTGAGCGCCTGCGGATCAATTTTGATCGCGGCAATCGAGCCGTCGCATTTGGCAACGACCTTGACCGCGCCGCCGCCGCTCGTGGCTTCCACCGTGCGCGCGGCGAGTTGCGCTTGGACAGTTTCCATTTGCTGCTGCATTCGCGCCGCCTGTTTCATGAGTTTTCCAATGCTGGACATTTTAATTGATAGTTGAGTAGTTGATAGTTGATGAAAAAATCAGGACCGCACTTCGACAATCTGGCCTTTGAAAATTTCCAGGGCTTTTTGGATCAGCGGGTCGTTCTTGAAAGTGTCTTTGTTGAATGGAACGGTTGCAGATTTTTTTTCGACGGGTGCGGCGGCAACGGGTTTTGCAACTGCCGGAATAGTTTGCGACGTGGCGATCGGAGCAACGGACGCGGGCGCAACCGGTTTTATTTTTTCGCCGACGGGCGATTCGGCCTTGATGAATTTTATCTGGCAATTTGTGTGGCCGAGTTCGGCAAGTTTCGTTTGCAGCAGCGTGTGGTTGCGCGCGTTGTCAACGAGGCCGAGGTGATCTTCAAATTCGGGATCGAAGCCGATGACCAAAACATTTTTTACGAACGAAACCGGATTCGCATCCACGAGATAACTGCGCGTGAACGGACTGACGCGGCCAACGGCTTCGATGAGTTGCGTCCACAGGCTCGCCAAGTCGGCGGAGACGGGCGGATTTTCCGCGAACACGGCAGGCGCAGCGGCAGATTCCTGCGAGAAATTTTGGACTTTTGGAATTGGCCGGGTTGCGGGCGCAATGCCCGGAGAATTTGTGGCGGGCGGCGCAGGCTGGAAGCCGGCGCTACTTTGGCCGCCGCGCAATTGGTTCAATTGCTTCAAAACGGAATCAATTGAAATTGCGTTGCGCGCTTCGATCGCTTTGAGCGCGGTGACTTCGAGCAGAATTTTTTTCGACGCGGTGTCGCGCAGGCGCAGTTCGGCGTCGGACAAAACTTCGAGGACGCGCGTAAGCGAATCGGTGTTAGCGAGCGCGGTTTGTTCTTTCAACGCCGCGATTTCAGCTTCGGAAACTTCGAGCAGATTCAAATCGCCCTTCGAGACTTGGAACAAAAGCAGGTTGCGGAAATGGTTCAGCAAATCGGAAAGCAAACGTCCCAAATCTTTTCCATTTTGCGAAAGTTCGTTCAGCAAGGTGAGCGCAGTCTGGATTTCTCCGGCGAGAATGGCTTTGCTCAAGCCGAGAATCTGGCTTTGCGCGGCGAGACCGAACATCGAGAGAACGTCCGGCTCTTCGATTTTGACGACGGTTCCACCGAGTCGTATGCCGTCCGCGATGACGTTGAAATGGTTGAGAAGATACGCGCCAAGCATGCCAAACGCCTCCGACGTGAGCACCAATTTATCGTAGTCCCCC
>CAXUBD010000231.1:4184-4451 GCA_964249225.1 uncultured Verrucomicrobiota bacterium
GTCAATTTTCACCTTCTCCAATTTTGCAATTTGCGCGAGATGTTTGGTGATGAGCGCGGTCGGAATCCGGCGCAAATCAAAACGCTGGCAGCGCGAAAGAATTGTCGGCAGAACTTTTTCGGGATCGGTCGTCGCGAACATGAACTTCACGTGCGCCGGCGGTTCTTCCAAAGTTTTCAGCAGCGCGTTGAACGCCGCCGTGGAAAGCATGTGGACTTCGTCGATGATGAAGATCTTGAACTTCGACGACGCGGGCATGTACTTGAC
>CAXUBD010000232.1:0-1823 GCA_964249225.1 uncultured Verrucomicrobiota bacterium
AATGGTTTCGTTGCCGCCGCGCACGGTGATCTGGGTCGTGGGTTTTTCCGTTTCCGTTTCCGCCGTGCCGACAAACGGAATGTAGATGCGGAAAGTCGTGCCGTGGCCGACCTGGCTTTCCACTTCGACCCAGCCCTGATGCTGCTTGACGATGCCGTAGACGGTGGCGAGGCCGAGGCCGGTGCCTTTGCCGATGTCTTTGGTGGTGAAGAACGGCTCGAAAATGCGCTGGAGATTTTCCGGCGGGATGCCGGCGCCGGTGTCGGACTTGCTGATGCATACAAAACGTCCCGCGCGGGCTTCGGGATGCCGTTTCAAATGCTCGTCGTTGATTTCGAGGATGGCGATGCGGACCGCGAGCTGGCCGCCTTTGGGCATTGCGTCGCGCGCGTTGACGGCGAGATTCAACAACACCTGTTCCATCATGCCGGCATCGGCTTCCACCATGGCGGGCGCGTGGGAATAATTCAATTGCAGCGCCACGTCCTCGCCCAAGAGACGGCCAAGCATGTCGGTCATGTTCCCGACGATTTTATTCATGTCGAGATGCTTGGGCTGGATGAGCTGGCGTCGGCTGAAGGTGAGCAACTGCCGGGTCAGGCCGGCGGCGCGTTCGGCGGCCTGCGTGATCTGCTGCGCGGAACGCATCCCGGTGTCGTCCAGATCGGTCATGGTGAGCAGCGAAGCATGGCCATGGATGACGGTGAGAATGTTGTTGAAATCATGCGCGACGCCGCCGGCGAGCTGGCCGATGGCTTCCATTTTTTGCGACTGACGTAATTGTTCTTCGAGTCGTTTTTGCATCGTGAGGTCGCGGAACAGGCTTAAGGAGAGAAGTGGCTTGCCCCGCAGTTCGACGAATGAATCGGTGATCTCAAAAATGATCTCGCGCCCGTCATGCAAACGGCTGGTGCGTTCGATCTGCCGGTGAACGGCACACTCCAAGAAATGCCCGCGATGGTTTTCGAGCATTTTTTCCCGGTTTTCGGATTCGGCATAAATCGTCGTGAACAATTTGCCTTCCAATTCCGCCTGCTGGAAACCGACGAGTTTGCAAAACGCCTCGTTGACTGCGACGATGAAGCCGTTCTGATCGGTCAGCCGCATGCCGTCCACGGAATTTTCCCAAACCGAGCGGAAAAGCATTTCCGAACTGTGGAGCGCGGTTTCCGCCGAGCGGCGTTCGGAGATGTCGCGCATGTGAAATAAGATGGCCGGCTGGCCATCATACTCGACGCGGGCGGCGCGGGCTTCCACCGGCACCACGCGCCCGTTCAGCGTCAGGGCCTCGCCTTCGATCTGCGACAATTCACCCTTCGCAATTTTTTGATAATTGCTCCACGCTTCTTCCTGGCTGGCTTTGGGAATCAGGTCGAAGATGCCATTTTTGCCGATCAATTGCTCGCGCGGCACGCCGAACAACAGACACGCGGCGGCATTGACATCCAGCACCACGCCGTTCAGATCATCCACAAAAATCGCGTCGGGCGAATTTTCAAACAAGTCGCGGAACCGGCGCTGGCTTTCGCGCAAATCCTGCTCGGCCCGGACGCGTTCCAAGGCGCCGCTGCATTGGTCGGCCAGCGTCTGGAGCATTTCCAGGTCATATTGCGAATAACTGTTCGTCCGGCGATTTTGAACGAACAGCACGCCGATCACACGTTCGCCTTTGCGGATGGGCGCGAGCATCGTCGCCGCGGCATGGCCTTTCGTGGCGGCGGCCGATATCAGTTCCGCACCCTTGGTGACCACACGCTGGATCAGCGCGTTGGCTGACTTCGGCTGGGCGGACGATGGAATTTCCACGCGCTGCCCGTCGACCG
>CAXUBD010000232.1:1833-4451 GCA_964249225.1 uncultured Verrucomicrobiota bacterium
ATAAATCCAGCGCGAAGTCATCCCATTTGAACAATTCATCAGCCGCCTCGCAAATGATCATGGCCGCCTCCGTCGCGCTGGTGGACGAACTCAAATGATGGCTGAGTTTGGAGAAAACGGCGTTGCGCCGTTCAACCCGGCGGCGTTCCGTCACATCCGTGGCCATCGTCAGCGCGGCGAATCGGCCGCGAAACGCCATCGGACTCCAGGCGACCTCCACATCAATCAGGCTGCCATCCTTGCGCCGGTGACGCCAGATGCGACCGCGGTCGGCGATGTCCAGGGCGGCTTTTTTATTTTTATTGGCACTGCCAATTTCGGTCTGGCGGATTTCCGTCAGGGTCATCGTCAGAAATTCCGCGCTCGAATAAGCGTAATCCTGCATCGCCGCCTCGTTGACTTCCAAAAATTTCAACGTCTCGAGGTCGAACACCCACATCGGATTGGGATTGCTGTGGAAGAGGAGGCGGTATTGTTTTTCACTGCCGCGCAATTCTTCCTCCACCTTCCAGCGGTCCGTCACGTCGCGGGAATTCACCACGATCGCGGCGATCTCCTGGTCGGCCAGCCGGTTTTGCGCGATGGCCTCCAGATGCCGCCACGCGCCGTCCTTGTGGCGGTAACGGAATTGCAGCGTGGCCGTCCGCCCCGGTTCCACCAGCATATCCTGAAACATCGCCTGCACATTCGGCAGGTCTTCGGGATGAACATTGGCGAAAATATTTTTCCCGATGAATTCCTCCGGCGTGTAACCCAGCACGCTTTTCACCGACGGACTTTTGTAGACGACCGTGCCGGCGCGATCCAGAATGGTCAGGACATCCAGCGAATTTTCCGTGAGCGTGCGAAAATATTTTTCGCGGCGGAGCATCTCCGTCTCCACCTTGCGGCGGTGAGCGCGTTCCTCGGCTTCCTCGACCGCGCGGCGGACGGCGGACGGCAGACGGTCGGGCTGCTGTTTGAGGATGTAATCCGTGGCGCCGGCCTTCAAACTTTCAATCGCCGCGTGTTCTCCGATGGTGCCTGAAACCAAAATGAACGGCGTGTGCGGTTTTGTATCCCGCGCGATCTTCAAAGCCTCCAGCCCCGTGAACGCGGGCAGATGATAATCCGAAATGATGAGGTCGAAATTTCCATCGGTCAGCACCTGCAGAAATGTTTTGCGGTCGCTGACCAGTTTCAGCTCGGCGTCCAGGCCGTCCTGCGCGAGCAGCGTGTCCACCAGCTCGGAAAAATCCGGCTCGTCTTCGAGATGTAAAATTTGCAGCCGTTTGTTCATCGCCTCGAACCACAACCGAATGGGCAACCTTATTTGATTATTTAATAATCCGACGACAAAACCAACAAACGCGCGAAAAGTAAAGCACCGATGCGTCCGCGCCTTTCAGCATTGACATTTGTTCGCGTTTCATTAAATTCAACGCCCTTTTAGCAAAACGAACATTAATTATGCCCAATACGAAATCAGCTGAACGCCGCGTACGCAACATCCACAGCAAGCAGCTCCACAATCGCAGCGTCAAATCGCATCTGCGCCACTTGGAAAAAGATTACCGCGCCACCATCGCCGCCGGCAAAAAAGACGAGGCCGCCAAGTTGCTGCCCGGCGTCCATTCCGCGTTCGACAAAGCCGTCAAATTCGGCGTGCTCTCCCGCCCGACCGTCAATCGCAAGAAATCCCGGCTCGCGGCGGCGTTGAACTAATTAAAAATTTCCGGTCGCAGCAGTCCCATTTTCGCCAGCCGGAATTTCAGTCCGACCGCCAGGCAGCCGAAACCGTATTTCAAGCTGCGCGAGAAATTGATCGAGGACGCCTCGGCAAAATACTTCGTCGGGCAACTCACCTCGCCAATCGTGCAGCCGTGCCAGAAAATCTGCGCGATCATCTGATTGTCGAAAATAAAGTCGTCCGAATTTTTTGACAAATCCAGCTTCTCCAAAAGTTCCCGTGAAAACGCGCGGAAACCCGTGTGATATTCTGAAAGTTTTTCGCCCAGCAAGATGTTTTCCGCCAGCGTCAGGAAACGGTTCGAGACATATTTCCAGACCGGCATTCCGCCCTTGAGCGAATGACCGCCCAGAATGCGGCTCGCCAGCACGCACGGATGCAAACCGTTGGCGATGATCGAGGCCATCGCCGGGATCAACTTCGGCGTGTATTGATAATCCGGGTGAACCATGATGACGATGTCCGCGCCCGCTTCGAGCGCGAGCCGGTAACAGGTTTTTTGATTGCCGCCGTAACCCGTGTTGCGCTCATGCACATGCACCCGCACGCCCAGCAACGACGACGCGACTTCCACGGTTTTATCGCGGCTGCGGTCGTCCACGAGGATGATGTTGTCCACGATGCCCTGTTGCAGGACTTCATCCACGGTTTGGGTGACGGTTCTGGCCGCGTTGTAAGCGGGCATCACCACGATGATTTTTTTTCCGAAATACATTGCCTCTGAATTTTCAATATCCTGCACAAACCTGCCAAGACCGAGAAGCGAAAAATACAGGGGGGGGGGGGCAAATCAGCAGGCCAATCAAGCAATTCGTTTTAATACGCATAGCCGCCTAACGAAAAAAGCTGACCCACCGCCGACAAGCGGCGTGAACCGCGATAACGGAAC
>CAXUBD010000233.1:0-3419 GCA_964249225.1 uncultured Verrucomicrobiota bacterium
CATCGCTTTGGCATAGGCCGTAAAACAGTGTCCCTTCCCGTTCGTTCCGGCTCTCTCAGCCCTCCATCAACCTTGGCCGCTCGTGGAACGTTTTCAGCACGAGTTCGCCGAAAATGGTGTTCGCCCACGCGAACCATTTGCGGGTGAATTTTGTCGGGTCGTCTTTGTTGAACGCCTCGTGCATGAAGCCGGTTCCTGCGGTCGTGTTTTGCAAGGTGGTCAGGCAGCTTTTAATTTCTTCATTACTCGTCGCCGTCAATCCTTGCACGATTAAACCCAGCGGCCAGATCATGTCCACGCCAACGTGCGGGCCGCCCAAACCGCTCGCCGCCGTGCCGACGCACCAATATGGATTGGCCGGTGACAATAATAATTTTCGCGTGTTCAGATAAATTTTGTCGTGCGGTTTCACGGCGCCGAGATAGGTCAGCGAAAGCAGGTTCGGAATGTTGCCGTCATCGGTGCAATAATAATTTCCAAACGCGTCCACCTCGAACGCAAAAACGCGACCACCGACAGGATGATTCACGATGGCGTATTCGTGCAGCGCGGTTTCCACTTCGTCCGCGAGCGCGCGGCATTGATTTGCGAGGTCGGAGTCGTTGCGTAATTTTTCCACCATTTCCGCCGCCTGACGCAGGCTGACGACGGCGAAGAAATTTGACGGCACGAGATACGGAAAAATTGTCGCATCATCGCTGGGCCGGATCAAGCCGACTGGTTTTGCTGGATTGCCGTAACCGCGTCCGGGCAAACTGTCGGTCGCAAATTCGGTGCGCCGCATGAAATGATACGGGCCGTGATTTTCTTTGCGCTGCTGTTCGCGAAACGTTTGCAAAATCAATTTGATCGCGCTGTGCCAGTTTTCATCGAAAGGCGCCGCGTCGCCGGAATGTTTCCAGTAGCCGTGCGCGAGGCGGATGGTGTAACAGAGCGAATCAATTTCCCATTTGCGTTCGTGAATGCCGGGTTTCATGTCCGTGAAATCACTTTTCCAATCGCCCACTTTATTCTCGTCCTTGTAAAACGCATTCGCATACGGATCTAAAAGTATATTGCGCGTCTGACGATTGATGACGCCGGCGATCAGTTGTTGCAGCCGCGGGTCTTCGGCCATGAGCGGCAGATAAGGATAAACTTGCGCGGAACTGTCGCGCTGCCACATCGCGTCAATGTCGCCGGTGATGACGTAAGTATCGGGCCGGCCATTGACGATTGCAAAATCCACCGTCGTGTCCAGCGTGTTCGGAAAACAATTGCCGAACATCCACGCGAGTTCCTTGTTGCCGATGGTGGATTGCACTTTGGCAATGGTTTTTTCCACCGACGGGCTGGTGAATTTTCTTTTCGCTTCCGGCGTGCGCACGACGGGAAAGTTGGTTTCCGCCGCCCAACTGATCGAAGGCGCGAGCGCCAAAGTTGAAGCGGCCAGTGAAGTGTTGCGGATGAATTCGCGGCGGTTCATAATTATCGGGATGAATCGGGATGATTTACAATTTCTCATCGCGTCTGACAAGCTCTAAAAAAGTTTCGAAATAAAATTCTTTGAGCGACTTTTTCTTTTACTGAAAGCCGGATTCCGCTAGTCTCAAAAGTCACCATCCAATAAATCGCATGAAAGAATTATTGCAAAAACATAAACAGTATTTGTTGACGGGCGTTTCCTACGTCATTCCTTTCATCGCCTGCGGCGGAATTTTGATCGCGCTATCGCTGACATATGCGTTTCACTTTCATCTTTTGAACGACAAAGGCGCGCCGGACCCGACGCAAGGCCCGTGGTTCGTCCGAAACATGCTCACGATTGGCGTGGCCGCGTTCACGCTTTTTCCGGCGGTGCTCGCGGGATTTATTTCCTACGGCATGGCGGGAAAACCGGGTTTGGTTCCCGGCTTCATCGGCGGATTTATTGCGGGGACTCCGCAACTCGTCGAAGGCAAAAATGTCAGCGCCGGATTTCTCGGCGCAATTATTATTGGTTTGGTGGCCGGCCACGTCGTCAACGCGCTAAAAAAACTTCCGGTCGCAAAAATTTTCCGTCCGATTATGCCCATCATCGTCATTCCCATTTTGTCCGCCTTAATCGTCGGCTTTTTGATGCTCGCGTTGAATATCCCGATCGCGAAAGTGTTCTTGCACCTGAATCATTTCCTCGAAAGCATGCAGAGCGGTTCGCAAATCGTGCTGGCGATGTTGTTGGGCGCGATGATCGCGTTTGACATGGGCGGGCCGGTCAACAAAACCGCGTTCTTTTTTGGCGTGGCGATGATTCAGCAGGGAAATTTTTTCATCATGGGCGCGTGCGCCGCCGCGATTTGCACGCCGCCGATCGGTCTCGGTCTCGCAACACTTTTAAATCGCAAACGCTGGACGGAAGAACAGCGCGAGTCCGGCCTCGCCGCACTGGGCATGGGCATGGTCGGCGTCACCGAGGGCGCGATTCCATTTGCGGCGTCGGATCCGTTGCGCGTGATTCCCACGATCATGTTCGGCTCGATGGTCGCTTCCACGATTGCGATGCTCGGCGGAGTTGGTGATCATGCGCCGCACGGCGGGCCGATTGTTCTGCCGGTCGTGGATCAAAAGCTGATGTTTATTGTGGCGATTTTTTCAGGCGCAATCGTCACGGCCATCACAATAAACCTTGTCAAAAAATTCACCGAAAAATCTGCGGTTGCTGTCGCTAAATAAATTTAATTATGAAACTCGTTGCTGTCACTGCGTGCCCGACCGGCATCGCCCACACTTACATGGCCGCCGCCCAACTCGAAAAAACGGCGAAGAAACTCGGTCACACCATCAAGGTCGAAACCCAAGGCGCGATGGGCATTGAAAATGAATTGAGCCAAGCCGACGTGGATTCTGCCGATGCGGTCATTCTCGCGACGGATATCGCAATCGAGCAGGAAGAGCGATTCAGCAAAGCGCGAAAAATTCATGTGCCAGTCCAGGCGGCATTGAAAGACCCCGAAGCCATTTTCGCGCAGTTCAAATAATTGTCATGGCTCTGGAGCAGGAATTCATTTGTCCGCTGCCCAGCGGAATACACGCGCGACCAGCCAGCGCGCTCGAAGAAGTCGTGCGGCATTTCACTTCCGAAGTGACATTGCTCAACCGGCGCACGCAACGCAGCGCCAACGCCAAAAGCATTTTGGCGATCGTTGGCACGGATATTCGTCAGGGCGACGCCTTTGTTTTCACGGTGAACGGCCCGGACGAAAAAGAAGCGATGGCGGTATTGAGCGCATTTCTGCGGGACAAATTTCCCCATTGCGACTCGCCGTTGACGACGACAAAAATCGAAACCGCCGCTCCGCTTTCGCCATGCTTGCGCGATGCAGGCGCTACAATTTTTCGCGGCCAACCGGTTGTGCCGGGCATCGGGCGCGGCGCAGCCGCCTTCACGTCCGCAGGGCGTG
>CAXUBD010000233.1:3429-4446 GCA_964249225.1 uncultured Verrucomicrobiota bacterium
CAGTTCGGAAAATTTTCCATTCCGTCGTCGCTTCCGCGCGATGGCGTGGCCGACACCGAAAAAGAATGGCGGCGATTGGATGCGTCGCTGGAAAAATTAATTGCCGCTTACGACCAGCGCTTGGTCACGGCGAGAGGCATCGAGGCGGAACTTATCAAAGTGCATCAATCCATCGCCCGCGACTTGGATTTCCAAAATAATTTGCGCGTAGCCGTGACCGAACGCAAACGCACGGCGACGGGTGCGATTGAAGAAGCGGAAGCACATTTCTCAAAATTGCTAGCGGCGAGCGGCAACGAAATGCTGCGCGAACGTGCGCTGGATATTCAGGATGTCTGCCTGCAATTGCTGCGCGAAATTTACGGTGACGCCGCCAAGACCGCTGAAGTCAAATTGATTGCCGATGCCGTTGTCGTCGCTGAATCGCTCACGCCCGGACAATTTCTCGCGCTTGACCGAAAATTTTTGAAAGGTTTGGTGCTCGCCAGCGCGGGCGGAACTTCGCACACGGTGATTCTCGCGCGTTCGTTCAACATTCCGACGCTCGCGGGTGTGGCGGAACTGGCGGCGATTCAATTTGGCGATCACGAAATAGTCGTGGACGCGGACGCGGGCGCGCTCGTGTTAAATCTCACCGACGCGGCGCGACGTTATTACACTTTGGAAGAACGGCGGATCACCGGTCGCCGGACGCGGCTGAAAAAATTATCCGCGCGCGATGCCGCCACCGAGGACGGCCAGCGGATTGAGATCGCTGCGAACATTTCGACGGCGGGCGAAGCGACCGGGGTTTTTGATTCCGGCGCGGAAGGCGTTGGTTTGTTCCGCACGGAAATGCTGTTTCTGGATCGCGCCACGCCGCCGGACGAAGCGGAACAATTTGAAAGTTATCGCGCGCTGCTGGCCGCCGCGCACGAGGATGGCCCCTTCATCCTCGTCGGCCACTCCATGGCCGGCCTGCACCTGCACCTCTTCGCCACCCGCAATCCGACAAAGGTCGCCGGTCTGGTGCTGGTG
>CAXUBD010000234.1:0-576 GCA_964249225.1 uncultured Verrucomicrobiota bacterium
CACGGATAATCCACCGTGTCACCCAACACCGGCGTGGTTTCCAGTTCGTAATTTGCCGTGCTTATGCCATTGGTTATGCTAATCGAAAGCTGGCTTGTCCCCGATGATGCGACGGTCAAAACCGGGACGGTTTGTGACAAGGCGGTTAATGCAGTGGCAACAACTAAACCGCCAATGCTGATTGTCGCGATCCAATGCCTTCTAATGGTTTTCATGTGATTTGTGTTTGCGTTTTTGGGGAACAAATATCTCCCCTTTTCTAATACGTTGATTATTGGCAAATCTTTCAAAAATTCTTTTTGCAACGCCATTTAGCTCCGATATTGGAGCAATTCAATTTGCTGGCTGTCATAGTGTCAAGCTCCGTTTTTGGAGCATGACCAAACCGCAAAACATCGTCGGGCCGCAAATCAGGAAGCTGCGCTACCAGCAGGACATGACGCAGGAAATGTTTGCCGCCCGCTGCGCGATTCTCGGATGGGATTTGAGCCGGGGCACGCTTTCCAAAATCGAGGCGCAGCTTCGCTGCGTCACGGACGCCGAACTGGTCATTCTGGCAAAGACCCTCAAAGTGGA
>CAXUBD010000234.1:586-3475 GCA_964249225.1 uncultured Verrucomicrobiota bacterium
TTTGCCGCCTAGGAAGGCTCGTCCCCGCTGAACTGAAAAATTCCTTCTGACAGGTTTTCATTTTTAAGCGCGTGTCATTTTTGAACGCTCGATGATTTTTTTGCAAGCCATTTGATGTGAAATTCAGGCAAACTCTTTTTGCCGTTTGAGATTGGATAAAAGTTGCGGGGCAAATTCAAACGCCCTGAATGGCTTGATGATGTAATCAACTGCGCCAGCATCGAGGCCCTGTTGCTGATCTTCCAAGCACGAGCGGCCTGATATAATGACCACCGGCGTATCGCGCAGGCGGGGATGCTCTTTCAAGCGGCTGCACAGTTTGAATCCGCTGCCGTCCGGCAAATCCACGTCCAGCGTGATCAAATCAAAATCCCCCGCCTCGGCCAGCTGCATCATTTCTTTTCCGGTCGTCGCCACTTTTGTTTCGCAACCGGCGCGCGCCAGCAAATAGCGCATCATGATGGCGATGGGCAGATCGTCTTCGACAATGAGAATTTTTACCGCGACGGTCATCGTTCAGGTTTCGCGCGACATTTTTACCAGAGGCCGCACAATTTGCAATAAAAATATATCTCTTGCGTAACATTTATTGATCCGCCGAATTTGCTCCCCAAATAGATCGGCCTTTGGTAGGTTTGCGATATTGATCCGCTGACCACAGTCGAGGTCGCGCGGAAGCTCGGAATCTCTCAACCACGGGTTCGCCGATTTATTTTGGACAAGCGGCTTAAAGCAAAAAAGCTGGGTCGGGATTGGGTGATTGAGCCAGAGGAAGCCGAGCGGTTTCGGCGCGAAGGCAGGCTGCCAAGAGGACGGCCGGTCAACGTGAAAAGAAAAATGTTACGCAAACGTATTATTTAATCAAGGCGGCGGATAATTCGGCAAAATCTCCGCGAACGTAAAATTCAGTTTATAGAGCCGCACGTTCGGATTGCTGCCCTTGACGATGCCCTGGATGCGCGGCACAAACTCAAAATCCCAATCCCATTCCTCCGGCTGCGGGTAAGTTCCGACGAGCAGATTCCTTTGTGTTTTCGCCCACGCGGTGGCCGTGGCCTGGTCGGGCGCGGTAACGCTGCCGCGAACTGTCTGGCCACCCTCCTGAATCCCGCCCGGCTGCACAATCGTATAGCCGCCGCTGCCATTTGCATCGAAGGGTAGCGGCTGCGGTATCCATCGCGTTCCGCTGTATTTGATTTGCTGGCTCAAACTCATTTCCAATACGCCGGTGATGCCGGTCAGCCGGTCCTCATACGTCTCGTCAAAATCCAGTTTCAAAAGCACATCGGATGTTGAACTGCTCGACAGGTCGCTCATGTATTCCCGGTCCTCGTTCAATTCCTCCGTCACCTGCGAGCCGGACAAACCCTGCAAGAGATTCGCCAGCGCCGCGTTCGCCGCGACGCGGTTAAACGCGAAGATGCTGCCCTTGATGTGTGTTTCGAGTTTCAACGCGAGAAAATCCCGGCGCACGTTGATTCCGTAACGGTAGGCCACGCGGCCTGCCGGCTTGGTCTGGTAAAGTTGAAAATTAAAATCCAGCTTCAAAAACTGCGCGGGGAAATTTTGCCCCGATTGCGGGAGCGCCTGGCTCTGCGTCACCGTCTCGTTGTGAAACAACGCCGTCTTGTAGGCGGCGCGCACCTGTGTCTGGTAAATTTGTTGCGCGGTGGCAAGGTCGGTGGCGGCCACGAAGCCGCTGACGGTTTGCGTGTCCGTGCCGAAAGTGTCCTGCGGGGTGCCGGTGGGGGCGTGCACCAAAGCCCGGCCCGCCCCGAGTTTTCCCTGATACTCGTAGGCAAAAGTCAGGCGCACAAATTCTGGACTCGCATCGGAAGCAATCCGCCGCTGGTCCCACGAGATTTGCGAGCTTCGCAGAAAGGCGTTCGCCCCCAGCGTGGATTCTTTGTTCGCGCCCAATGCCTGCGCGCGCTGCAAGGCCAGCGCATATGCCGCGTCCACGTCGCCGCTGGCCGTCACCGTCCCCGAATACGTCGTGACAATCTGGTTGGTCGTCGTGTCGTCGCGCATGACGATCTGCAACGTGTCGCTCAAGACGTTCGCCATGCGCTGCCGGTATTCTTCCGAGAAGGTCAACTCGGTGAACGTCGTGCCGTCCGTGTCCTCGAAATTTCCCAGGGCCGCCGTCTTGTCGCCGTTGGCATAGACGCGACTGGCCGTGGCCTTCGTCCGCAACTGTTGCGTCAGCGTGAAACCATAATTCGCCAGCATCGCGGTTCGGATGCGATTCAATTCCGCGTCGGCCAGCGCTTCATCCGGCGCGAAAATGCACCCCTCCAAAGTGAGCATGGCATCGCCGGTTTCAAGATTGGTCTGATAGTCGGCGCTGAATTCCGCCGTCGCGTAGCCCGGCTCGTTTGGAAACAACGTCCAGATGGCCGTGAAACTCCAGTCAATGCCGGTGACGGCCTGATTGATGTCGGCTTTGAAGTCGGCGACGCGGACGATCTGCGACCATGCGCCATACTTTAATGTGCCGTCCGCATTATTTACCTCTGCGAGCATGGCCTGTTGCTGCGCGAGCAGTTGCGTCCGCCGCTGGGCCAGTGTCAGCGCCGGGTCGCCCGCCCATGTTCCCGACGCTTCAATCGTGCCGCCGGCCTGCTCGCGCTGTGAACGCAAATCGGTGAACCGCCGCGCGGCATAGCGCAGATTCCACTTCGTCACGTTGCCGAAGTCAACCGCGCCGCCGCTTTTGCCCGACCGTTGAAAGTTCGCCTTTTGATTGGTCGAACACCATTTGCGCCACTGGCCGTTGAAATTCAGTTCCAAAAAGGACTCCCCATCCGAATCGGCCCTGTCGCTTATACCCATCTGACGCTGAATAAGATTATAGCTGGGTATATCTAAGTGCTATACCTACAAAAA
>CAXUBD010000234.1:3485-4425 GCA_964249225.1 uncultured Verrucomicrobiota bacterium
AAATTCAGCTTCTGGCTGGCGGTGGCAAATTGATATTGCGCCAGCAACGTCGTCACGACGGCGTTCATTTTGACGCGCGCCGCCGTTTCATTTTGCGCCGTGATTTTTCCGGCCACGCTCAAAAATTGTTCGCCGGCGTTGGGGTTGGGATCGTTCAGCTCCGCCGTGAACTCGGCCAGCGCGTAATCCGTTTCATCGGGGAACATCGTGAAGGCCGCCGTGAAACTCCAGTCTATGCCGGTGATCGCCTGATTGATGTCGGCCTTGAAATTTTCAATCCGCACCACCTGGTTCCAGTCGCCGAACGTGAGCCTGCCCTCGGCGTTGTTGACCTCGGCGAGCATCGCCCGCTGCTGCGCGAGCAGTTGTGCGCGTCGTTTGTCCAGCGGCAAAGCCGGGTCGCCCGCCCACGTTCCGCTTCCCTCGATCATCGCACCGGCGCGTTGCCGCTGGCTGTGAAGTTCGCTGTATCGCCTCGCGCTGTAATGGACATTCCAGCGGTTCACATTTCCAAAAGTGACCGGCTGCGCGCCGCCTGTTCTCTGAAAATTCGCCAGTTGATTGTCCGACCGCCATTTCTTCCACTCGCCGTTGAAACTCAATTCGAGAAAAGCCGCGCCATCCGTATCGGCCTGCACGCCGCTGGCCGTGGTGTCGCAGGAAAGTTGCTGGCTGTTGGTGTCGTAGCCGTATTGTTTCAACACGCCCGCCAGCAACGTGCCTAATGCCGTCCTCGCCCTCGCTTCATCCGGCGCGAAGATTTTGCCGCTGGCCTTCAAAAACAATTCGCCGGTTTCCGGGTCGTGCTGCTCGCTGGCAAATTCCGCGAGCGCGTAATTCGTTTCATTGGGGAACATCGTGAAGCTTGCCGTGAAGCTCCAATCAATGCCGGTGATCGCCTGATTGATGTCGGCCTTGAAATTTTCAATCCGCACCACCT
>CAXUBD010000235.1:0-4424 GCA_964249225.1 uncultured Verrucomicrobiota bacterium
GGGCCGTTACATCGAATTTGCCAAATCCTCTTTTCCGCGCAGCCTTACGCTCGAAGGCGTGAAAATTGTTTTGGATTGCGGCCACGGCGCGGCTTACAAATCCTCGCCGTGCGTGCTCCACGAACTCGGCGCGGAAGTCATTGTCTACGGAAATTCGCCCGACGGCAAAAACATCAACGAAAACTGCGGCTCGATGCATCCCGAGGCGATGTGCAAAAAAGTCGTGCAACATAAGGCGCAACTCGGCATCGCGCACGATGGCGACGCCGACCGCGTTTTGCTCTGCGACGAAAACGGCACGTTGATTGACGGCGACGACATCATGGCCATCGCCGCGCTCGACATGATTGCGGAAAAAACGTTGGCAAAAAAAACCTTGGTCTCAACCGTGATGAGCAACGCCGGTCTCGAAGCCGCGATAAAAAAAGCCGGCGGCAAAATGATCCGCACCGCCGTCGGCGACAAAAACGTGATTGATGAAATGTTGCGCGGCAGTTTCAATTTCGGCGGCGAGCAGAGCGGGCATTTGATCTTCCGCGATTTCGGCACGACGGGCGACGGCCTGGTCGCCGCGCTGCAAATGCTGCGGATCATCAAGGCGAAAGGACAGCCGCTTTCAAAACTCGCGAAATGCTGGACGCGTTTTCCGCAGCTCGTGACGAACGTGAAAGTGCGCGAGAAAATTCCGTTCGCGCAGATTGACGGCGTGAACAAATTTGTGGCCGAAGCGGAAAAAGAATTGCAAACGCAAGGCGGCCGCGTGCTGCTGCGTTATTCCGGCACGGAACCGAAAGCGCGCCTGCTGCTCGAAGGCCGCGACGCGAAAGTTTTGGAAAAGTGGTCGCAAAAAATCTGCGGCGCGATTCAGAAACAGGTTGGTGCTTGAACAGATTGCGGAAAGATTCCCGCCCGAACAATTGAATAGGGACAATGGCGGCAGCCGTTGTCGCAACAATAACCGCGCCGCAAATGGCAGTCAGCGGTGAAAACCATCAGGCCGCTGGCAAAAAAAATCACCAAGGCAGGATTTTTGGCGAGGCAACGCCATTCGCGTTGTCGCGATGAAATTTCATCACGCAGGCGCGGCAGATGCAGGATTTGTTCCGCGATTCCGGCGGGACTTGGGCGATCAGTTCCTCGGGAATTTTTACCTTGGCGCACCAGCACGGGCCTTTGTAGACGGCGACGGTGCAAAGCTGGCAGTCGTTCGGCTGGCCACACAGCGGGCAATTTTCAGCATCGGATGTTTTGGCAGCGGAATTCATTTCATTGGGTTGCCAGCGTGGACGCAAAATTGGCCAGCGGCACGGGAAAGGCCAGCCGTTTGTCGGCGAACTGTGCGCCGCCAAACAAGGCGAGCGCGGCGATGGGACTGAAGTTGGGCGCGTGTGGAATCAGGCGTGAGGCGGCGGCGGCGAGAATCATTCCAGCTGGAAAAAGGAAGCGAGGTTTGTTCATAATTTTAGTTCAGGTCATACATGGAGTTGTCGGCTGAAAGAAATCCGGTGCCGGCCCCGACATTGGCCGTGCTGTCAGCGTTATTGGTATAACAGGCTGACAATGATTCGGCGTGGCCATCGCAGGACGCGACGTTGGTGCGTTTCAAGTGACGGAATCCTTGCGTGCCTGCGTAACGTCCGCTGAAAGATTCGTCACCGGGATTGGGAAATGGCGCGCGCATGAATTTATCCGCGCCCGCTGAATATTCGCCATCGCCAAACAACACGGTTTTTGTGGGATGATGCACGGCGGAAGTTTTGGCCGGTTGTTCAATGGCTTCGCCGTCGCCGTGACCGATATAGCTCGTGTTGTAATTGTAGCCGGTATAAGGATTATCTGCCCAATCCGCGCTGCCTTCAAAGGCTGGGCATTGTTGAATTTGTGAATTGCCTTGCGCTTCCCAAAGTATGCCGGGAACAACTTGGGGATTAAAATTAACGTCATAAAGGACGGTCAGATCCCATGAATAAAATGTCCCGCTGTCGTCATCATAATATTGAGCGATGGGATAAAAATCGGAATTGTCGTCCGTGTAAATATGCGCGGCGATTCCCATTTGCCGCAAGTTGCTCAAACATTGAGTGCTTGTAGCTCTGGCCTTGGCTCTGGCCAGCGCGGGCAAAAGCATCGCTGCGAGGATTGCAATAATTGCGATCACCACCAAAAGCTCAATCAAGGTGAAACCGGAATTTTGGAAAGCGCGTTCGCCAGATGCGAACGCGCCCCCTGATTTTCTTGGCGAATTTTTATTCCCGTATTTCACGGAATGTTCACGCGCAGACGGTAAAAGGCCTTTTCCGCAGGCGGATTGAAATCCTGCAACGTGGCAGGTTGCGAACCGGTCGGCGTGTTTGTGGCGATGGGCGTCCAATTCGCCAAATCCGTGGAGCGTTCTAAAATGGTCTGGCAATTCGGCACAGGTGTGAATTGCAGCGAGAATCCGTTGATGGTGGATTGAACGCCCATTTGCGGCGGAACAATTTGCGACACGACAAAGGCGGAAAAATTCGTCACGCCTGCAACGAGAACTTCATTGTTTGTCGGATTGAAATTAAAAGGTTGCGAATTCCAATTGGTTCCACCCCATTGATACACGCGCAAGTCGCCGCCATTGCCGGTGTAATTGTTGCCCGCGCGCAAGCCGATGTCCGCGACATAATTTATGGCGTTGGTTCCGTTCACCGGCTTCAAGGTGATTTGATAGGCGCTGGAAACATTTCCTGCGACGGGCGCGAACGAAGAAAATTCGCTCAAGCTGACGGTGCTGATTCTGGCGTTCGTGCTGACAGAATCAAAGTTAAGGGAAATAAGATTCTGGCTGGCGTCGGCAGGTTTCTGGAAAACCAAATTTGTCATGCCCGAAACAATGTTACTGGGCGTGATGGAAAGCGCATCCCCAACAACAACCGGATCAACCGCGCCAATCGCATCAATGACTGTGTAAACGCCCGAATTGGTCACCGCTGACACGCGGACATATTGAATCCACGGCAGACCCACCGTCTTCAAATCAAAGCCCGTGCCGCCGCATGCGCCAATGAATTGATCCAGGGCATTCGCAACCGTGCTGTTGGCGGGAAAGCTCATGGTCGGATTAAGCGGCTTGGTTTGGTTCATCTGCTCTTCCGTCCAGCTATGATTAGTGTCATCCCACCGATAAGAATCGTCGGGATAAAGAACCGGGACTTGAGGATAGGAATACCAATTAGTGCCATCCTGACTTACGGAGACGACTGTTGTATGTCCAAAAATGCCGGAAGCGCTTCCACTGGGTATTGTGGCGACGCCCAGATCCGTGCCGTCAGTGGATGCCGACCCCACGCCTGACGCCGAGTAGAAAGAATTGCCATAAACAATCAGGTCAATGCCGTAAGGATTATTCGGATCGTCATAAATCTTGCGTCCCATGTTCACGGTGATTTGCCCGCCGGGATTTATTTCGGCAATGATATTGTTGCTGCTTGGGTCGGTCCAATAAGGCGCTTCAATAATTTTGCTCCGGTCAACTTTGCCAGCCTGCTGGCCCAGCCCGAAATGGTCTATGAATTTCAAGGTGGGATGGCCAAGCACGGCGATGGGCGCGTTATACGGACTCGTGGCATAGATATTGGTTGTGCTGACGATTTGGACGGCAAAGTCATTCGTGTTACAAACGTAAGCGGTGTATGTGCCATCGGGCGACGGCGGCGCTTGCACGTCGTTGTTGAAAATAAACATATTGGTGGCATAACTGGGATCGTTGGTGTCTTCAGGGTATCCGTCTGGCGCAATCGAAAATCCAATCCAGGAACCATTGGTGAGTATCAGTCCGTCCAAACCATTATCAGCAAAAGACCATTGGCCGTGATTGAAGGTGTCGGGATTAAAAAAAGCATTGGTTCCCCGGTTCGGAGAATTTGTGAAACCGCCGCTGTCGCCCAGTTCGTTCCAAAGCTGCCAATATGGGCCATTAAAATCGCTGCTCCAAAATAAATCCCCGCCGTTCAGCGAATATGTGGCATCTGGATTCAGATTTGGATTCGCCAAAATACCGTTGGTGAAAGTATTGGCGAGATTGGTGACCGTTCCATCGGTGAGACCCGCCAATCCGCTGCCATTAAGATTGAACCCGATGGCGTTAATCCCCGTGCCAAACTCGGGATCAATGGTTTCCACCGCATAAAGCTGCGGGTTGGCCGCGACGATGGCGTTGAACATTTGCGTTCCCGTGACAGAGCCATTGAAACGATAGCCCCACACGAGCGTCTTATTCGCGATGGGCGAAGGAACTGTGGTGTTATTCAATACAATCGGCGGATTCCATTCGACGACGAGCGCGGCGCGATTCGTGCCGGAGCCAGTCCACAGTTGAATGTCATCTAGCGAAATCGCCGATGATTTGAAGATGAGAAACAGGCCGGCCAATGCCAGCGCGAAACAGACTT
>CAXUBD010000236.1:0-4419 GCA_964249225.1 uncultured Verrucomicrobiota bacterium
ATCCGGTGGGGCGAGCGTCCCCGCGAGCCGCGAGAACTGTTTGGCGCACGCCGGCCCGCGAGGACGCTCGCCCCACCGATTATCATTTCGCCGGATTCGCGCCCTTGACGTTCATGTGGATCGAATAAAGCGACGTGCTCGCGGTGATGAACAGTGTCCGGCGGTCTTTGCCGCCGAAGCAGACGTTGGCCGACCATTTTTCCGGCACGTCAATGTGGTCGATCTGTTTTCCGGTCTTGTCAAAAACCGTCACGCCGTGGCCGGTCAGATAAAGACTTCCCTTTTCATCAATCGTCATGCCGTCCGAACCGAGCGCGCAGAAAAAAGTTTTGTTCGTGAGCGAACCGTCGGGCTGGATGTCATAACGCCACGTCTGCCCGGCGCGGATGTCCGAGACAAAAAGTTTTTTTCCGTCCGGCGTGCCGGTGATGCCGTTGGGTTGCTTCAAATCGTCGGTGACGCGTATGAGATTTTTGCGGTCGGGTAAAAGATAAAAAACCTCCTGGTTCGGCAACGCCATCGTGTCGTGATCCCACCAGGTGCGTTTGTAAAACGGGTCGGTGAGATACATCGCACCGTTCGGCGCGATCCAGACATCATTCGGGCCGTTGAGATATTTGCCCTGATAATTCGTGACGAGGATGGTGACGGTCTTGTCCGGCGCGATGGACCAAAGCTGGTTGTGCTCGTCGGCGCAGGCGATGAGATTTCCGGCCGCATCGAACATCATTCCGTTGGCATAGCCGGACGGCTGGAGAAACGTGGAAAGTTTTCCGTCCACGCTCCATTCCATGATGCGGTCGTTCGGCTGGTCCACGAAGAACAGATTTCCATGTTTGTCGCATGTCGGGCCTTCGGTGAACGCAAAATCGCCCGCGAGCTTTTCCAGCTTCGCGTCGGGCGCGATGACGCTTTCAGAAAAAGCGGCCGTGACGGAAGCGAATAACACGGCCAAAGGAAACAAAATAGTTTTCATGCGTGAGGACAAACTGCACCGAAGGCCGTGGCCAAGCCACAAAAATCGTTTCTTGTTTTCCGCGCCGGAGTGAAGCATTTTGCGGAGCGCTGTTTTCAACGCAACCATGCAGCCCGGCTCAAAAAAATTACTGCGCTTTCTGCAAAGCTGGATCATCAACACCGTCGCGGTGCTGCTGACCGTCATCATTTTGCGCAACCACATCAGTTACGGCGACAAATTGGAAAACCTGCTGATCGCCTCGTTTTTATTGGGGATTTTAAATGCCTTCGTGCGGCCGATCCTGCTGCTCATCGCGCTGCCGCTGCTCATTTTCACGCTCGGACTTTTCACGCTGGTCATCAACGCGCTGCTGTTGTGTTTCTTGAGCGTGCTGCTGCCGTTTTTTCATGTGGACAGTTTCGGCTACGCATTTCTGGGGGCGATCATCATCAGTCTGATCACGATTGCGCTGAATCTTTTGACCGGCAACGGGCGCGTCTCGGTGCAGCGCCGCAAACCGCCGGCGCCGCCAAAAAGTTCCGGCGGCGACGGGCCGGTGATTGACGTGTAAAAAATTTACGATTTGCGATTTGCGATTTTGGCGTTGCGCGAAGCTCCATCGTAAATTTGGTAGGCCGTCCGTAAAGTTTGAATTCCTTTTGAATTAAAATCCCGCTCGAAATCCGTGGGCAATTCCGCGAGTTCCGCCGGCGTTTCAATTTTTCCAAAATTTTTGTCCGCAGCGAACACTTCCTTCATTTGCGCAAAATAATCTTCGTCGTCCGTGCGCAGATAAACCACGCCGCCGGGCGCGAGCGCGGCACGGGCGAGCGCGGGAAAGGTTTCATTGACGAGCCGGTTTTTGCGGTGCTTTTTCTTCGGCCACGGGTCGGGAAAATAAATGTGCAGCGCGGAAGCCGAATGCGGCGGGAGCAGGTATTGTAAAAAATAGGATGACTCGATGCGCACGCCGCGCAGATTCACCAGTCCGGCGCGGCGGCCTTTCCGGTCGAGTTTGCTGATGCGTCCGAGCAGGCGCTCGACGCCGATGAAATTTCGCGCGGGATTGCAGCGGGCGTATTCGACGAGGAACGAGGCGTCGCCACAGCCGAGTTCGACTTCGAGCGGCTGCGATTCGGGAAACAATTTTGCCAGGTCCAGCGGTTCGACGATGGAAGGGAGTTCAACCACGAGATTGGCCGGCGCGTGGTCTGGAATTTTCAAATCGGAAATTTTAAATTAAAAATGGTCGGGGCGGTGAGATTCGAACTCACGACCTCTTGTACCCGAAACAAGCGCGCTACCAGGCTACGCTACGCCCCGACATGGTCGAGCAGATTGCCCGGCTTCGGACGAAAAGGCAATGCTGTTTTGGGACATTCGGCGTCAACCGCTCGGCGCGCATTTTTCGCATGAAACCGAAAAGTGAATTCAAGGGACTACGTTGTAAGCCGCGCGGTTCGCGTCGGTGATCGCCCAGAGATTCAATGTAGTAATCGCCGTGGTCGGGAGTTTTTTCGCCGAGCAGCATCGTCTCGCTGGGATGGATGATGACGTTTTCCTTCAAGCTGTCGCCCTCGCTCATTCCGCCAAAATAATCGTTCCAGCCGTTGATAAAATAACTGCGCGGCGCGGCGTCGGCCACGTTGTTGGAATTCGCACTGCCGTTGCTGGCCGGCGTGTTGGTGATTTCACTCGGACACAGCAGCAGTTTTATGCTTTTTCCGTAATTGTCATAAAACTGAAAGGGCCAGCGGTTGGTTTGCGAGCGCGGCGGATAGGCACCCTGGCTGTCCGACACATACATTTGCGCGGCAAGACTGAGCTGGCGGAGATTGTTCAGGCACGAAATGCGTTTGCCCGATTCCTTCGCGCGGCTCAACGCGGGCAGCAGCATCGCCGCCAGAATGGCGATGATCGCGATCACCACGAGCAATTCGATCAACGTGAAAGCTGCGGCGCGTCGGGAAAAAAAATTGTCCGGCGGCGGCGGACCAGTTTCAGATTTGTTTTTTTTAACCATTCAATCCTTCAATACGTCTGACATACCATACGACGAACCGCGCGCCGGGCGCGTTACAAAAAACTATGACAAAGAAAAACTGGATGCTCATCCTCCTGGCGCTGGTGCTGACCGTGGTCTACGCGATTTATTTCACGGACTGGTTCAAACCGAAGCTCATCCAGATTTTTCATACCAGCCGCGCGCTTCGTCTGCAACTGCAGCGTGGCGGCGCCAATCCCATTTTGACTTTCGGCCTCAACCGCGCTTATCCGCTCACCGAGCTTAAGGTCGTCCCGCTCGCCGAATTTCAGACCAACCAAAACGCGCTGCCCGTCTGGCACCTGGTTTCCAGCTCGAATTCCGCGCCGGTCAAAATCTTTTTTTACGGGCAGAAAATCCGCGGCATGAATTCCGCCGTGCCCGGCGCGCACCCGCAACCGCTGGAATCAAACATCATGTATCGCCTGTTCCTCACCGCCGGAAAATTCAAAGGTCAGCACGATTTTGAACTCGGCGGGAAACCGGCGGACACGACAAATTCCGCAAACTAAAGTGTGAAGGCCAACGCCTCCCGCCGCCTTTCAATTTTCTTTCCCGCGAAATGGCACGCTGCAAAATGATTTTTTGAAACTTCGCGCAAAAGTGGAATTTCCGTTTTGCATTTCGCCTCCGCAATCGGGCAGCGCGGATGAAACGGGCAGCCGCTCGGCGGATGAATCGGCGACGGCACATCGCCCGGCAAAACAATTCTTTGTCGTTTTGATTCGGGGTCAACCTCGGGCACGGCGGAAATCAGCGCCTGCGTGTAAGGATGTTGCGGGTCGCGGATGATTTCTTTCGCGTCCGCCGTCTCCACGATTTTGCCAAGATACATCACCATCACGCGATGACTGATGTGCTCGACCACCGCGAGGTCATGCGCGATGAAGAGATACGCGATGCCGTGTTCCTGCTGCAAGTCGCCAAGCAAATTGATGATCTGCGCTTGCACCGAAACATCCAGCGCACTCACCGGCTCGTCGCAAATAATTAATTCCGGCTCGACTGCCAGCGCGCGCGCGATGCCGATGCGCTGGCGCTGGCCGCCGGAAAATTCATGCGGATAACGCTGCGCATAAACCGGGTCGAGGCCGACGTCTTTGAGCAGTTCAAAAATCCGTTTCTGCCGCGCGGATTTGCTGTCGGTCAGTTTGTGGATGTCCAGCGCCTCGCCGACGATCTGCTCGACGGTCATACGCGGATTGAGCGAGCCGTAAGGGTCTTGAAAAATCATCTGGAACTTGCGCCGCCGCGCGCGCAATTCCGAACCGCTCATCTGCAAAATGTTTTCGCCGTCGAGCGAGATTTCCCCCGCCGTCGGTTCGACGAGCCGGACGATGGCGCGGCCGAGCGTCGTCTTGCCGCAACCGCTTTCGCCGACGAGGCCGAGCGTTTCGCCCGGCGCGATGCTGAAGCT
>CAXUBD010000237.1:0-4407 GCA_964249225.1 uncultured Verrucomicrobiota bacterium
GTTGAAATCGTCCACGGAATTCGTCGCGTTCTCCGATTTCAATTCTTTCGCCTCGTCCACCGTGAGAATGCCTTTCTGCTCCAGCTTGTTGAGCAACGCGTCCACGGACGTCTGCGCGTGAGATTGAATGGTGACGGCGGTCAGCGCCGCCGCGCCTGCGAACATCGCCACTTTTTTCGTTTGGAAACGTGAATGGTTTTTTTTCATGGTTGTTGGTTTCAAGTGCGGCGACACAATGAAACCACGCCGTTACAGCCATGCGGCGGAATTGTTACGATTGCGTTACAAAGCCGGCGACTTTTTAACAATTGAAGAAATCTTCAATGAAAAAGCGGTTAAAATGAATTTCTGTCCACACGCGTCAATCCGCATTTTTCAGAGGCCTCGCCGAAATTTCCAGCATCCGCTCAATCGGCAGACGCGCGCGTTCTAAAATTTCCGCCGGCAATTCCACGCGCGGCGACAATTTTTTCATGCAGTCGCGGACTTTTTCGAGCGTGTTCATCTTCATGTATTTGCACTCGCTGCAACGGCAGTTGTCCGTCGGCGCGCGCATCGCGTCGAAAACCGGCGCGCAGATGAATTCCTTGCCCGGACATTCTTTTTGCATCCGGTGGATGATTCCCGATTCCGTGACGATGATGAATTGTTTCGCCGGATCATTTTTGCAGAACAAAATCATTTTCTCCGTCGAGCAAACCGCGTCCGCCAGCTCACGCACTTCGCGCAAACTTTCGGGATGCACGACGATTTTCGCGCCGGGAAATTGCGCCTTCAATTTCAGCAACGCATCGCGCCGAAATTCGACGTGCGCGTAACAATTCCCTTTCCACAAAGCCATCGGCCTGCCCGTTTGTTCCATGACCCATTGTCCAAGATTTTCGTCCGGCACGAACAAAATGTCTTTGTCGCGCGGCGCGGCGTTGACAATTTTTTCCGCGTTGCCGCTCGTCACGATCACATCGCACAACGCCTTCACGGCCGCGCTGCAATTGATGTAGGCAATCGTCCAGAAATTCGGATTCGTCTTTTGCAGCGCGGCCAGTTTTTCCGCCGGGCAACTTTCTTCCAGCGAACAGCCCGCGTCCTTGTCCGGCAGCACGACGATTTTGTTCGGGTTCAAAATTTTCGCCGTTTCCGCCATGAAATGCACGCCGCAGAACACGATCACGTCCGCATTGGTCTTCGCCGCTTCCTGCGCGAGGCCGAGCGAATCACCGACAAAATCCGCCACGTCCTGGATTTCCGGCACCTGATAATTATGCGCGAGGATGACGGCGTTGAGTTGCTTCTTAAGCGTATAAATTTCGTGCGCGAGCGGAGTGAATTTTTCACTCGCCATGGGCGGGCGAAATTTTAATTTTTCCGCAGTCATCGGTTGAACGTCGGCAATGCCAATCATAAAAATAATTTACCGTTGTGCGCTGTCGGCGTCAATCAGCGCCCGTTCGCCGTCGTTGAGCGCGTGCCATTGTCCGCATGGCAAATTCCCCAGCCAGAAATTTCCAATCCGCACGCGCACCAATCGCAATGTCGGATGACCGATGGCCGCCGTCATTTTGCGAACCTGACGGTTTTTGCCTTCGATCAATTCCAATCCAATCCAGCAATCGGGAACGCTCTTGCGGAATCGGATCGGCGGATTGCGCGGGGGAATTTTCGGTTGCGGTTCAAGAATCCACGCGCGGCACGGCAAAGTTTTCCGTCCCTGAATCAAAATTCCATTTTCCAATCGCTTCAAACTTTCCGGCGACGGAATTTTTTCCACCTGCGCCCAATACTCGCGCTCGTGCGCGTGACGCGGATGCAACAGTTTTTCATTCCACGCCGGCTCGTCGCTTAAGAGCAGCAGGCCTTCGGAATCCGCGTCGAGCCGTCCGATGGGATAAACATTTTTGGGGAAGTTGAATTCCGCCAGCGCGCGGTTTGGCGAGCCGTCGCCGGTGAATTGCGACAGCACGCCGAACGGTTTGTGGAAGGCGATGAGCATTGCGCCTTAAAATTTGCCACAGAGACACAGCGGCGCAGAGAAAATAAATTTCCTTCGTGTCTATGTTCTTTTGTTGTTAGTTTCAACGCGTGATCCGCAACATCATCTTCGACTGGTCCGGCACTTTGGTGGACGATCTGCCGGCTGTCTTGAAGGCTTCAAATTTTGTCCTCACGCAAGCGGGCAAGACGGAAATGTCGCTGGAACAATTCCGCGCGGAATTTTCCCTGCCGTTCAAGAAATTTTACGACCGCCACACGCCGCACGTCCCGATGCCGCAACTCGAAGATTGGTTTCACCGCAGCTTCAAGCAGGCGCAGGCTTCCGTCACCGAACTGCCCTACGCGCGCGATTTTTTGGAATTTTGCCGCGTCAAAAAAATCCGCACCTTTCTCTTGAGCACTGTTCACGCCGATCATTTTGCCGTGCAATGTCGCGTGACGGGCTTCGACGCCTATCTGGAAAAACCCTACACTGATGTCTGGGACAAGCGGAAAAAAATCCACGGCATCCTTTCCGAAAATAATCTCAAGCCGGACGAAACGCTCTTCATCGGCGACATGGAGCACGACATCGAGACCGCGCAACACGGCGGCGTGCATTCCTGCGCCGTGCTGACCGGCTACAACACGCTGGCGCAATTGCGCGCCGCCAAGCCGGATTTGATCGTCGAGCATCTCGGCGAGTTGCGCGAAATTCTGGAGCAAAACCATTTTGACTCGCCCGCCAGGATGAAAATTCCGCTCGCCACCGTCGGCGCGCTCATCTTCAACGGCACGGGCGAAGTGCTGATGATTCGCACTCATAAATGGTCGGATAAATGGGGCATTCCCGGCGGCAAGATCAAATGGGGCGAAACTTCCGCCGCCGCACTGCGCCGCGAGATCAAGGAGGAAACCGGCCTGAAAATTTCCGGCATAAAATTCGTGCTCGTGCAGGATTGCATCCGCTCGAAGGAATTTTACCGCGACGCGCATTTTATTTTGCTGAATTACACCTGCCGCTGCCAAGGCCGGCCGCGCGTGAAGTTGAACGACGAAGGCCGTGAATTTCGCTGGCTGAAATTGGCAGACGCGAAAAAATTAAAACTGAACAAGCCGACGAAAATTTTGATTGAAGCTGTTATGAAACCGCGGATTTCACGGATTAAAAAATAAAAATCCGCGTAATCCGCGGCTAAAAAACTTATGGCTAAAATTTCCATGGTTGACCTTGAACTGCATTATCGCATCGGCATTTCGGAAGCCGAACGCGCCTGGCCGCAGCGTTTGCTCGTGACGATTGAAATGGAAACTGACATCGCCGCCGCGGTCAAAAGCGACGACATCCGCGACACGATCAATTATTTTGACGTGGCGCAAATGCTTTTCAAATGGGGAAAAAAGCGCGAATGGAATTTGATCGAAAAGCTCGTGGACGAAATGGCGGATTTGATCTTGAAAAAATTCCAGCCGGCAAGCGTGACGATTGAACTGAAAAAATTTCCGTTGCCGGAGTCCAAATATATTTCCATCACTTTGACAAAACATCGGAAGTAAATTTTTGCCCGTCCATCGCCTGCATTTTCCAGCTGCTTTTGTCCGTGACGATTTTTACCGCACCGGATTCGCGCGTGAAAATTACGGGAATATTTTTTTCGGCCAGCCGGTTTTTCAATTCGCGGCTCGCTCGGCGATTGGCGGGAAATTCGGAATCGGCCACTACGATTGTTTTTGGTTGCACCGCGTCAATCAAAGCATCGCACAGCGGCTCGCCTACGTTCGGCAAGCCGGCGACGATGATGTCGGCGTGCAAATTAGTGGTGCGCGAAAGCAAGTCGCTTTGGCCGGCGCGGCTCAAATCGGAGAGCAATAAAATTTTTACGCCGCGAAATTTTCCCAGCAAAACCAGCGCGTTGTCGTCTGCGCGGGTAAAATCATTTATTGCGATCGGCGAAAGGATTCGCCAGCAGCCAACGCTGCCGCCCAAATTAAAAATTTTGTGGCGCGGCGGCGGTTTCACAAATTCAGAAATGGCTTCGCGATAAGCCGTCGAACGAAATTTCACGTTGCTTGTCCACAATTCGCCGACGCCAAAAAATTCATCAAGCGATTTCGCGCCGCCGCAGTTTTTTGAATCACCTTCGGTTAAAACGAGGCGCGGAATTTTATTCACGCCTTGCGCGCGCAGAAATGGCTTGAGCGTGAACGCCACGGCGTGGTCGTTGCCGCAGTCAATCAACCAATCATCGCTCCGCCCGGCGGCGTCCACGAAAACGGCGTGGCCGCCGTTAAGCGGCAGGATGGTCAATTCGGTTTCGCCGCGCGAAATTTCCCAGCGGCAGAAATAAATTCCGGCGATGAAAATTAAAATTGTCGCGCCAGAAATTTTTCTGAGCGGCGATTTCAGCCAGCCGCTCAAGGCGACGATCAGAATGC
>CAXUBD010000238.1:0-4370 GCA_964249225.1 uncultured Verrucomicrobiota bacterium
AATAGCTGGTCGGCAAGTGGCGTGCCGGTGAGCGCCAGCGGCACGGCTTTGATAATGGCGCAGGCGGGCACGGCCACAAATAATATCGTGGCATCAGCGACGCTCGACCAAGTGCAGCCGGCAACGGTGGTGGTGGCGGCGTATGAGCAAGCGTATCGGGATGTTGACACAAGTTATCTTTCCTGGGATCTAGACACCGGCCCAATGTTAACGGATAACAGCAAAACCTATTGGGCTAGTGGCAATGGATTGAACTATGGAGAGTATCAAAATTGGGGAGGAGAGGCTGATATTCCTGTCTATACTGGCACTTTCAACAACGATCTTTCCGGTTACACAAACAATTTGCCGGTGGCGTGGGAAGAAGGAGATTCGTTGGTAGAGAATGCCACTGACATGGAGACGTTTCATACCAAGACGACCCTGGCCTTGCAGTCGGCGGGGCAGGAGCCGGCAGGCACGACGCGGACGTATCTCCTGCTGGTCAATGCGCTGGAGTATAGAGTGGCTTCCGCCATTGATGTAGGGCATTTGTTGAACCAAATGTATGGGAGCAATAATTTTCATGCTTTCCTGAATTATGCGACTTATACGCCGCTGGCACCGGTGCAATTGCAGGTCAACGGGCAGACGCCGGTCAACATGGGCATCACCAATGCCGACGGCTCTGTGTCGGGCGCGATGCTGGTGAGCGCACCATCGGGAGCCAGCTTGCCCTTGACACCCACGGCAACGTTGTCCAGCCAAAATAACGCGCCGGTCTTCCAGATGCAGGCAATGAATTTTCGGCTGACGGTGGTGTCCAACAGTGCGGTGCAAATCAATGGAACGACAAATTGGGTGGTCGTCAAGTCGCCGACGAATGATTATGTGATTGTGCAAGCGATGGTGGACAATGCCAGCGATGCTCTTTTGGCTGGTTTGACGAATGTGATTCAATGGACGGGTGGACAAGCGGTGGCGGGCAATCCTTTGCAGAGATTGGTTTCAAAGACCAATTCGGTTGAAACGACGGTGAATGCTTCAATTGGCTCGGTGACAAATAGCCTCAATGTGTGGGTCATTTGGGCAAATCTGACGGTCAAAGTGAGCGGCACACTTGACACCGATGATAAGGCGGCTGATATATCTGGCGGATACTGGCCGACGGAACTTGGTGGAGGAAGTGGACTTGGTCCAATTGATTGTCAATCCACTACTTTGACGTATGCTTATACAATAGGAAAGATGGAAGCGAAGGCAATTCTCCAGCCATCTGGAATAGGGAATCTCATAACCAATGGGTGGGATATGCGACGAACAAAGGAAGTTATAGCTTGGGATAATGGAGGGAATTATAACTTTGGTTCTTGGGTTACTGGCCCCGCGATTTCAAGTCCGCCTCCTGGAACAGATGATACATCACATGGTGAATGGAAATTTTTGAATCCAATAAATGGAGATCTATTTGATTTGGATGGGCCGGGTTGTTCAATTGATCTTTCTGGCACAACCGTTATTCATACTGCTGAAGTATATGATAATTTTTATGAGTATGTGACGCTAAATTTTGGCAATGGGAATCAAGTTTGTTCCAATACAAATACATGGAGTTATACAGCTCAAGTAGATGCTGATGCCACCAATCATGTGCAAGTGAATTCCGTGAGCACATCACTTATTACACTGCCAACCGCTCCGCACTATACAAACCGATAGAGGAAAAATATGACCAAATACTTAATTCACTATTCAATACTTTTATTGATTATAACGTTCAACGCTCACGCCCAGTTTTTGCAAACATCAGATTGTGCTACGAATCCTCCTGATTTGTATAAAATGTCGTATGAAGAAGCAGATGAAGCTATTAATTCGGAAGAAGATGCCATTCTTTCGACCAAAATGAAAAAAATATGCACTGAATACATTACTAATCTGGTAACTGAATTACGGAGCGCGCAATTAAGTAATGATAAAAGAGTGTTGGCTATTTATTTTTTAGGAGAGCTGCGTCCTAGTGATACTAATTCTATTGAAGTCCTTATAGGTTACATTGACTTAAAAGCTTCAAAGTTTGATCCAAAAACTCGTTTTAGACGCTGGGGAGACTATCCTGCCGAAGAGGCGTTGATAAAAATAGGCAAGCCAGTGGTTGATCCTATTTTAAATCATTTGCCAAGTGAAACTAACGAGCTTCGTCGGCAACTCATGTGCGATGTTTTGAGAAAAGTTCCACAGAGAAACCCATGAAACCTGTATTCCATTTTTTGGACTTCTCTCCAAAGCCCAGGGCGGATTTTGGCGTGAAGCATATGCGCCAGAATCCGTCTTTCTTTCTACATCACAAATTTCTCAAACTGCGTCACTGCAATTTCTCGGCATGAAGATTTGTTTCAACTGAACCGCACCGTCTGGGTGCCGTCAAGTCGTTTAGACAAGTCAATCGGATCGCCCACGGAAACTTGCTGTGGATTCACCTGATATGCCCAGACCTGGAAATAATTCAGATTGGCCTCGCCATAAATTGTCGCGAACGCGCCGTCCACCGCGTCCGCGCCATGCGCGACTTTGATGCGGCCGATGCGCGGGACATTGTAGCGCGCATCGAAGGTGAGCCATTGCTGGCCGAGATAGACTTCGCAGTAGGCGTGAAAATCCATCGCCGAGCCGGGATCATCGTAGCCGATGTCGGGCAAATGTCCCGTCACGTAGCGCGCGGGCAGATTGAACGAGCGGCAGAGCGCGATGACCGCGTGCGCGAAGTCGCGGCAGACGCCGTGACGCCGTTCGATGACTTCCGCTGCGGATAAATCCGGCCGCCCGGAACCATAACGGTATTCGATGTTGTTGTGAACCCAGTCGCAGATGGCCTGCACGCGCGGCAGGCCGTGCTGGATGTGCCCGAAATTATTCCACGCAAAATTCATCAGCTTGTCGGAATCGCAATAACGGCTGGGCAAGGTGTAGCGCAACAGTTCGTGCGGGAGCTGGCCCACGGGAACGAGGTTGCCGTAGATTTCCCGGCTGTCGGGCAGCGAAGAAACGGCGACGAGCGCGTCGTGGCGGATTTCGTTGCGTCCGGGCATGAGCGTGGAGCGATAAGTGATGTTGCCGTGGCTGTCCTGAAATTCATACGACGGCAGGCCGATGCCAAACGAAAGCTGTTCCTGCATCACCATCACCCGGCCTTCGAGCCGGGGCTTGAGCACGAAGAGCACCGGCGTCTGCACGGACGTTTGATAAACCAGATTGCAGCCGACACGCACGGTGAGATTCAATGGACTCCAATTCATGGGTCATTATGGTTTTGATCCATGGAAAATCAAAAATTATTTTTCGGACCGCGCGCGCAGTTCCGACCAGAGCGACCCGGCGAGTCCCGCGCCTTTTAACAGGGTCTGCCACCCCGAAGTTTTTTCGCGGGCGGGCGCTTTTTTTGGACGGAAAGAAACGATGCCCGCCACCAACGTGGCGGCGGCGGACGCAAAAGAACGGATCGTTTTCGCCTGGCTGGCGAGCGAGTGAACGGCCGCCGCCACCGTCTTAAATTCCTGAACCAACTGCGCGCGGTTGAGTTCGCTTTCGGCGATCAAAAGCTGTTTGCGCGATTCGAGCGGGTTCATGCGAGGAATTTTTCCAGACAGGCGCGGTCCTTTCGCAGTTGATCGAGCGAGGCGGAAAGAGTTTGCCAGTCGCGCAGCAATCCCGTCAGCCGCCACCAAAGAAAAATTCCGGCGGCGGCGTAAAGAACGGTCAAAATCACAAGCACGGCCAGTGGCGACCAGCTCCACAACCAGACGACGATGGCCGCCGTGAACGTGAAACCGGCGAGCAGGCTGAACGTGGCGATGCCGAGCGCCAAAAGGAAAGCATGCAGAAGGCGTTCACGTTCCTCTTGCACTTCCACCGTCAACAGTTCGAGGCGGTTTTCCCCGATGGTCAGCAGCCGCCGCGCAAAACGTTTCGAGGTCGTGGCCAGTTGCCGGAAGTTGGCGGTGGGTTCTTCCATAATTTAATCAGTCGCGGGAGCAGCGGCGCGCGAGGAGATAGCCGAAAATCGCCCCGATGCCGACGCCGATGGCGATGGCTTTGTAGGGATTTTCGTGGATGGCTTCATCGGTGGCTTTGGCGCCGGCGACCGCTTTGTCGCGGACGTTGGCGGCGATTTCCTTGGCGCGTTCGAGCGCGGCGGCGAGGCGCTGGCGGGCTTCCCCGACTTTTTCGCCAGCCACGTCGGCGGTGGCGGCCAACAGGTCGCGCGCCGCCTCGTTTCGGATCGAGGCGGAGACCTTGCGCGAACGCGCGCGCCGGACGGATGAGACCGTCATTCGCGAGCAATATCTAGCGCTGGCGGATCGTTGGGCGATGTTCGCGGCGAGCAGGTCGTC
>CAXUBD010000239.1:0-4306 GCA_964249225.1 uncultured Verrucomicrobiota bacterium
CATCAACCTGCCGCTCGCCAAAGCCTACGCCACGGAACTGGCGCGGCTGGCGAAGTCGCTGAAAATTTCCGGCGAAATTTCGCTCGACCAGATTTTGCGCGCGCCGGGCGTTTTCCAGAGCGATGAAGAATTGGTGGACGCGGAAAACATCTGGCCCGCCGTGGAAAAGGCGTTGAAGCCGGCGCTGGCGTCGCTCGTGAAAATGCGCGAGCGCGAAGGCGCGCATCTGGCGGAAGATTTGACGGCGCGGATCGGCATCATGCGCGCGGCGGTCGAGAAAATTCAGAAGCAGGCACCGCAGACGGCGGAGAATTACCGGCAAAGTTTGCTTGAACGGATCAAGAACGCGGGCATTGAAAACATTGCGCCGGATGACGAACGGTTATTGAAGGAAATTGTTTTGTTCGCGGATCGCTCGGACATTTCGGAGGAATTGACGCGGCTGCAAAGTCATTTCAAACAGTTCGAGGATTGCCGCAAATCAAAAGAGCCGGTCGGCCGCACGCTGGATTTTCTGGCGCAGGAAATGAACCGCGAAATAAATACAATTGGCTCGAAGGCGAACGACGCAATTATTTCGCGCGAAGTTGTGACTTTGAAAACGGAATTGGAAAGATTTCGCGAGCAGGTGCAAAACGTGGAATGAAAAAAGAAAGTCCAAAGCCGGAGAAAAAATCCGCGCCGCTGTTGATTTTGATTTCCGCGCCGTCAGGCGGCGGCAAGACGACGCTGTGCCAGCAATTGCTCAAAGCGCGGCCGGACATGACGCGCGCCATCACTTGCACGACGCGCGAACCGCGCCCCGGCGAAAAAGACGGCGTGGATTATCATTTTTTTGACGCGTCGGAATTTTTGAAACGATTGCACGCGGGAAATTTTCTGGAGCACGCGACGGTTTATGGCAACAGCTACGGGATTTTGAAATCCGAACTGCTCGGCAAATTGCGCGAAGGCAAGGACGTTTTGCTGAACGTGGACGTTCAAGGCGCGGCAACAATCCGCGAGCAGGCGGAAAGCGAGCCGGAATTGAAACGCGCGCTGGTCACGATTTTCCTGACGCCGACGCCGCTGACCATTTTGGAAGAACGGTTGAAAAAGCGCGGCGCGGACGCGGAGGCGGTCATCCAAAAGCGGCTGGCAGTCGCGCGGCAGGAAATCGCGCAGTGGAAAAATTTCGATTATCTTTTGTTGAGCACGACGAAGCAGGAAGATTTACGTCGGACCGTTGCAATCGTCGAAGCGGAGAAAATGCGCTCGGCGCGTTCGCAGCCGCCGGAATTTTGAGTTAGGACTATAACATGAGCGTTTCAAAAAAAATCGTTCTCGGTGTCACCGGCTCCATCGCCGCGCACAAGGCGGCGGACTTGGCGTCGCTGCTCACGAAGGCGGAGTGCGACGTGCGCGTGGTGATGACGGCGGACGCGCAGCATTTCATCACGCCGTTGCCGTTCAAGACGCTCACACGCAATCCGGTGGTCACGAATCTTTACGACGAGGAAAATGGCTGGCAGCCGGCACATATTCGTCTCGCGGACGAAGCTGATTTATTTTTGGTCGCGCCGGCGACGGCGAATGTGATCGCGAAAATGGCAAACGGTTTTGCCGACGACGCGCTGACGTGCATCGCGCTGGCGTTAAATCCGAAGGCGAAAATTTTGATCGCGCCCGCGATGAATGGAAAAATGTGGCTGCACGCGGCGACGCAGGCGAACGTTAAAATTTTGAAATCACGCGGCGCGGAATTCATCGGGCCGGACGCGGGGATGTTGTCCTGCGGCTACGAAGGCATTGGCCGTTTGTGGCCGGTGGAAAAGATCGCGGCGCGCGTGCTGGCTCAACTGAAGATCAAAAATTAAAATGCAGCATGGGCGGCCCGGGCGAAGACGTTTTTTTTATTTTTCATTTTGAATTTTTAATTCACATGAACCCTAGCCATTCTCGATGGCTGAAGCGGCTGGCGGTGCTGTTTGAAATCCCGGCGCCCGATCCGGCGCGCCAGCTCCGCCGCATCGAACTGATGGAACGGAACGTCATGCTGCCCGTCCGGGCGATCTTCATCGCGATCATTTTGTATTCGTTCAGCTTTTCCCAGTGGTTCGGCCAGACTTCGAGCTTGGTGGACATCACGCTCGAAACGGTTCAAGACATTTTCTGGTTTTACATCCTGGCCAGCGCAGTGCTGGCCGTGCCGCTGTTGAACGTACGATATCTGCCGCTGGCGGTGGTGCAATGGACGGTCGTCACGAGCAGTCTGGTGGATGGACTTTGGGTCGCGGCGATGGCGTATGTGACGGGCGGCCTGGACAGCATTTTGTTCTGGCTGTTTGTCGGCTTGATTCTGCGCAACGCGGTCAGCCTGCCGCCGGGTTTTTTGCAGATTTTTTTGAATTTCATCATCAGCTTTTGTTACGCGCTCGTGGCCGTGCTGGACGTGACGATCTCCAGCAATATGGATGAGACGACGCGACGCGCGCTGGACTTGACGCCGCACGAGGAATTGGGCGACCCGTTCGTGCTGCGGATGGCGGTTTTGTGGCTGACGACGATTTGTTGCTCCGGCTTGGAACTGCTGCTGGAACGTCAGCGGCTCGCGACCGAGGAAGCGGGCGAATTCGCCGCGCGCGAGGGACAATTGCGTTCGGCCGGGCGGCTCGCCGCCGAATTTGCGCACCAGATAAAAAATCCGCTGGCCATCATCAACAACGCCGCGTTCTCGCTGCAACGCTCGTTACGTGAAAATCAAAATTCAGCGGCGCAGCAGATTGAAATCATCCAGGAAGAAGTCGCGCGCGCCGACCGCGTCATCACGCAGATCACCGGCTATGCGCAATTGAGCGAAGGCCGCGTCGAAAAACTCGACGCGCTCGCGGAGATTGAGCGTTCCATCACGCAGGTTTTTCCGCCTGCGCTCCCGACGGACATTGAAATCCACCGCCAATACGGTGACAGCTTTCCGCCGCTGTTGATGCAGCGCGGGCATCTCTCGGAAATTCTCGTCAACCTTTTGCAAAACTCCCGCGAAGTGCTCGGCGAAGAAGGAAATATTTTTGTCACCGCCGATTGTCATCGCGATCACGCCGTCGAAATTTCCGTGCGCGACGACGGCCCGGGAATTTCGCCGGACAAAGTTGAACGCGTTTTCGAGGCCTATTACACGACCAAGGAACGCGGCACCGGCCTCGGCCTGGCCATCGCCAAGCACAACGCCGAACTTTACGGCGGCAGTCTCCGCGTGGAATCAGAGCTTGGAAAAGGCGCGAAATTCACCGTAATCTTCCCGGCGAAGGCATTGATGACCTTTTCAAAATGAGTCCAAAGTCCAAAGTCCAAAGTCCAAAGTCGCTGCGCTCGCGCGTCTTGCCTTTTGACTTTCGGCGTTGGACTTCGGACTTTGGACTATGAACCTGCCACCCGTGCTCGTCGTGGACGACGAGAAAAACATGCGCCGTTCGCTCCAGATCATGCTGGGCGACGAAGGTTACGCCGCGCGCGCCGCCGAATCCGCCGAGCAGGCGCTCGGCCTGCTCGCGCGCGAGGAATTTTTCATGGTCATCACCGACGCGCGGCTCGGCGGCATGAGCGGCTACGAATTTTTAAAAAAAATCCACACGCAAAAACCGGAACTGCCCGCGTTGATGATCACCGCCTTCGCCACGCCGAAACTCGCGGTCGAAGCCATCAAAGCCGGCGCGATCGATTATCTTGCCAAGCCGTTCGCGCCCGAAGAATTGCTCCACGCCGTCGCGCGCTGCGCCGAACGCCATCGCCTGCTGCTCGAAAACGCGGCGCTCCGTTCGCGCGGCGGTGAAAATTTAGGCATCGAGCAGATTGTCGGCGAATCGCCAAAAATTTCCGAAGTTAAAAAATTGATCCAGACCGTCGCGCCGACCGAGGCGCGCGTCTTGATTCTCGGCGAAAGCGGCACCGGCAAGGAACTCGTCGCCGGCGCGATTCACGGTTTGAGCCACCGGCGGAATGCCCGTTACGTCCGCATCAATTGCGCCGCGATCCCCGAAACGCTTTTGGAAAGCGAACTGTTCGGCCACGAAAAAGGCGCGTTCACCGGCGCGCTCAAGCAAAAACCCGGCCGCGTCGAGGAAGCCGATGGCGGCACGATTTTTCTCGACGAGATCGCCGACATGAGCAAGCCGCTCCAGGCGAAACTGCTGCGTTTTCTTGAAGACGGCTCGTTCACGCGCGTCGGCGGCACGCAGGAATTGCCCGTCAACGTGCGCCTCGTCGCCGCGACCAACCGCCCCGACGTGCAGGCCATCGCCGCCGACCACTTCCGCGAAGATCTGTTTCA